>JBAHZU010000029.1:0-5299 GCA_037132875.1 Pontiella sp. | reverse complement strand
CCCTTGCGTGCCTGGTTGATACCTTCAGTTTGCCTCATGCCGATGTTCCTTTCCTTTATTTTGGTAGATGGAGAAAAGGTTCATTCTGGCATGAGGTTCTTCGTTCTCCAATTTCGGACAGTTTGATTTACAGTCTACCGTGATTTGGCAATCAGAAGGTTGCTTTTCAACACAACGGACGTATAGTAGCGCGTTTTTCGAGGATTTATTATGGGTACACCACGTTTAGTAAGAGTTAATGAGTTATTGAAACGCGAAATTGCGGAAGATCTTTACCGCAATTTTGCCGGATCCGATTTCGATGCCGCGGCCCTCACGGTCACCCGCGTTGAATGCGCGACGGATCTGCGCGATGCCAATGTCTTCATTTCAATCTTCGGCCACGAAGACAATCGCGAAGGTATGATCAACTACCTGAATCGTCATCGGCAGGAAATTACCCGCATGATGATCAAGCGCGTAAAATTGAAATATACCCCCCGCCTGCATTTCGTTCATGACGAATCGCTGGAGGGAGGAGACAACATTCTAGCCATGCTCGCCGAAATGGAACGAGAAAACCCCGACGCCTTTAAAGACAACAAAGGTTCCGATGAGAAATCGTAGACGCCGCGCCCCCGATCCTTACGACGGCATTCTTCTCGTCGACAAACCGACTGAATGGACCTCGCACGATGTGGTTGCAAAAGTTCGCAACACCTTCAAACTAAGCAAATGTGGCCACGGCGGAACCCTCGACCCATTAGCAACCGGCCTATTGGTATTGCTCATTGGTAAAGGCACCAAACTGTCCGACCGCATCATGACTGGCGATAAAACCTACGAAGGTACGATGCATTTAGGCATCACCACCAATTCTCAAGATGCCGATGGCGAGATTCTAGCAGAAAAGGATGCGTCGCACATTACCCGAGAAATGGTTGAAACCGTGATCAAAGAAAAATACATGGGTAAAATCGAACAAATCCCGCCCATGGTCTCTGCCATTAAAAAGGATGGAGTTCCTCTGTATAAAATGGCCCGAAAAGGCATAGAGATCGAACGGGAACCGCGCAAAATTGAAATCTTTGAATTCGAGGTTATCGGCTTCGAAAACCCGCGGGTTACCTTCCGCGTCAAAAGCACCAAAGGCACCTACGTCCGCACCCTTGCCCACGATATCGGAAACGACCTCGGCGTGGGTGGAAGTCTGGATGCCCTGCGCCGCACCCACTCTGGTCCACTCTCCCTTGACCAAGCGCATACCATGGATGAAATCCTAAAATGCGACAAAGAGACGCTGGAACAAAAAATGATTCTACTGACGGATATGATCAAATAAAGGACTGACGATGGATTCGTGAAACGTGCCCCCAGTTTTAAGTGCACGTTTCTCATTTCACACATTACGACATCATGAAAATTATCCGCACATTGGAAGAATTTCACGAAGCCGACGTACCCATCATTCTAGCCGCTGGCTGTTTCGATGGCCTACACATCGGTCACACGGCCGTAATTAAAAAAGCGATTAAACAGGCCAAAAAAATCGGAGGTGAAACCTGGGTATTCACCTTTGATCCCCACCCCGCCAAAGTGCTCATGCCCGACCGTGCGCCTCCACTAATTTTCACCACCGATCAACAATCGCTTCATTTGCAGGAAATGGGTGTGGACGGCTGTATTCTTCAGCCCTTCACCATCGATTTCATGAAAAGAGAGCCGCTCGACTTCTTTAACAACCTCTGCAGCTGCATTCCACATCTGGCAGGTATTTCCGTGGGCGAAGACTGGTCGTTCGGCCGTAATCGCGCCGGCAATGCCGCCCTGCTCACCAAACTGTGCGCCGAACGGAATCTGTTTTTCTCGGCCCACCCCGAAGTGCAATGGAATAACGAACGCGTTTCCAGCACACGCATCCGCGAAGGCATAAAGCTTGGCCATATAGAAGAAGTAAGCCATATGCTCGGTCGCCCCGTTTCAACCATTGGAAAAGTCGAACACGGCGAAAAAATTGGAAGAGAACTCGGCTATCCCACAGCCAATATCAGCCCAGAAAATGATATTCTCCCTCCACGAGGCATCTATGCGGCCCGCCTGCGCGTCGGCCATATTTCATACAATGCAGCGGCCTACATTGGTCATCGAGGAACCTTCCATGAAAATGAGCTTCAGGTGCTGGAAGTTCATCTGCTCGATGAAAAAGAAATTGATCTATACGGTCTGCAGGTGGAAGTCAGCTATCTAAAATATATTCGTGGCGATGAAGTTTTCGAGAATGCCGAAGCCCTTAAAGTCCAAATCGCAGCTGATATAACCCAAATCCGAAGCGTTCTCAGCGCTCAATAGTCCGCGCATCGAAAGCCACTCGATCGCCGAAGATACCAAAATATTTTTCGCGAAACAGATTGTACACGAGTCAGTTATCGACGAACCGATATCGACGAGCAAACGACTCGAAACTGCATTACAACGAACTCCCGCACGGTGCATTGGGACCTAAACGGCCATTCACCCATACCCTCTTTCCATCCAGTTCCTACACACCGAAACACTTTTTGAGCTGGGATCAATGATTCCGATTGCCCCCACAAATAATAATCCAAAAAAAAGTTAGATTTCAGCTCCGATGCGGAATAGCTGAGCTCCGTCCGAGGCGGGGAGTTGCATGAGCTTTCCTGTCGACTCCCCGGCTACGCAAGGCCAAGCCTCTTCTGCAGTCGAGATTCCTAACGTTTCGAACAGATGACGATGCGGCCGTCTTGGAGCGGCAGACGCGCGAGTCGCAGAATATGGCAAGGGGTGCTTCATTCGCAGTGATCGTTGGAGTATCCCAGATCCCGTTGAGCGGGTGGCAGGCCAGGATGTCGCTTTTGCGGGCGTCCTTTTTATCCGTATGATTATCCATAAAAGTCCCAAGAGATGAAGGTACTATAAAAAACAAAACCCTTATATTGATTAACAATATAAGGGTTTTCATAGTGGTGCCGGAGGAGGGACTCGAACCCACATGACCAAAGCCGGGGGATTTTGAATCCCCTGCGTCTACCAATTTCGCCACTCCGGCGCGGTGTGGGAAAGACGAGGAAGATACCAAAATCATTCGGTTTGGCAACTGATTTTAAAGGCCTAATTTCAATTCATTTAGGAATGCCTTCAAACTGATTATAGCAGTTCGTCGTAAGAGCCCTTTTCGCGAAGAGCTACGACCATTTTTTTAATGTCTTGTGCGCGGTCTTTTGGGCAGACCAAGGTTACGCCTTCCGCCTGTACCACTACCAAATTATCTACACCGATGATCGCGGTAAGATGATTTTTGGAAAGGACAATATTTCCAGTGGAATCGAGGATTTCAACCTGTCCAATCGCTGTATTTCCATCGGCATCCTGCTCAAAATGATTTTCCAACGCAGGCCAAGCACCAACATCGTCCCAATAGAAGGTACCGCAGGCCATGACGATATTATCGGCCTTTTCCATGAGGGCATAGTCGATGGATATTTTCCCGAGGTCTGGATAGGTGGCGTCCATGCCCTCGACAATTTTCCCATCTTTCGCATAATCAGTGAGCGTATTCATCAACTCTAGCATTGCTGGACAGTGGGTCCCAAATGCCTTTTCTAAGGATTGAACAGACCAGATGAACATACCGGAGTTCCAGAAGAATTTACCGGTCTCCAGATATTCGATCGCGGTGGCTTCGGCTGGTTTTTCAACAAAACGCACGGTCTTTTTAAAATCCACTTTTTCCACGGTTTGGAAGTCCGCACCGGATTCAATATAGCCGAAACCCGTTGCTGGGTAGGTCGGTTGAATGCCGATCGTTACAAGAATATCATTTTCTGAGGCAAGATCCATGCCCCCTTTTAGCGTATTAGAAAAGATATCGAGATCACCCATCACCTGATCGGCGGTCAGGACGGCAAAGACGCCCGTTGCATCCCGGGCCTTCACCAAGGCGCCGCCACAAGCGACCGCAGCAGCGGTATCGCGCCCAATCGGCTCGCCTACCACATTCTCCGGGGGCAGCGCCGGTGTGGCTGCGCGAGTGGCATCAATTAGATCCGCATTGGTTACCACAAAAATATTTTCTGGCGGAACAAATCCTTGGAGACGATCAACGGCTTGTGCAATTAAAGGTTTGTCCCCTACGAGGGCTAAAAGTTGCTTGGGCTGTTTGGATGTGCTGAGCGGCCAAAAACGCTCTCCTTTTCCCCCTGCCATGATTACTGCGTAACGACCCCCCATAAATACTCCTTATTTTAACTCAAATTTTTCAGATGGGCTTGGCCCATACTCATTTCATTTAAACTTCTTTTACAGCATCAACCATCTGTTTCACAAAAGCGGCAGCGGTTGCGTGGCCTTCGGCGGTGTGTGGATTGTTATGGAATGCATTTACGATGGCACTGCCAACAACGACCGCATCTGAAAGTTTTGCGGCCTCGCGCGCCTGTTCAGGAGTTCCGATTCCAAAGCCGAGAGCCACAGGTAGTTTTGATTTTTCTTTAATACGCTCAACCAATTCGCCGGCTCCTTCGGCAAGCTTTTCCTGCACCCCAGTTACCCCTTCGCGAGAGACACAGTAGATGAAGCCATTTGCTTGCTTCACAATCTTCTTAATTCGATCATCCGGCGTTGTGGGCGTAATCAGCTGAATTGCATTAAGTGCATTTTTTGTTAATGCGCTGCGATACGGCTTTGCTTCTTCCAGCGGAAGGTCCAGCAGTAGGAATCCATCAATTCCTGCCTCTGCGGCCGCTGCGATTGAGGTATCAAACCCCCGAGGAAGCAGGGTATTCATATATGCATAGTAAATGATGGGAAGTTCTGAACGTTCGCGAATTTTGGCAATACACTCCATGCATCCGTCAAATGTGGATCCCGCAGCAAGAGCACGAGTTGCAGCGGCCTGATTGACCTTCCCATCAGCCAACGGATCGGAAAATGGGAGTGCAAGCTCCATGATATCCACTCCGGCATCTTCCAGGCGAAGCACCTGATCAATGGTATCCACCAGATTGGGGTCTCCAGCAGATAGATACCCGATGAATCCTTTTTTTCCTTGTTTCTTTAGTTCGGCAAACTTGTGATCTACTCTGGTCTTTTTCATGAAAATTCCTGTTTAAACTGAATCGCAAATTTTACGGGATTTTCCAATCATTGAAAGCCCGACGCCCGAAAAAGAATGGGCTGTAATTATTCAAAGGAACCAAAATCTAGCTGCTCCACACCAGCACAGACCTCATCCCGGTCGGACCCCAGCCTAGCATCTACGACAAATGGGGCACTGCCATTTTTCAGGATATATCGATATTTT
>JBAHZU010000069.1:0-38291 GCA_037132875.1 Pontiella sp. | reverse complement strand
TGCGAACACGATGGATAAAGGACCGATTGAAAATGGGTTCTGCTACTAATTTTTCGGACTATCTGAAACGTATGGAGTTGTCAAAACCGAATGGATGGGGATACGACGAGTTTCAGGTTGTGCAAACCATTATTTTATAGGCCGACTCCGTGAGTGTGCGGGGGCGCCCAGCAATGGGCGGCTCTACCGTGATGCATTCAAAAATACCCCCACAATCCTGAATGGACAGTGTTCACATATTCGTTAACTTTTTAGCGATGAAGAAAATAACCTTCTACACGACAGGATCGGGCAAATGTCCTATTGAGGATCATTTGGACAAACTGTCGGTCAAGCAGATCGCCTGGGTCTTGAAGAACATTCGGGAAATGAGCTCTATTCCTGCCAATTACTTTAAGAAACCGGTCAATACAGATGATATTTGGGCGGCTAGAGTTGATGTGGGCAGAGATACTTTCCGTCTCCTCGGTTTTTTTGATGGGAGCGAGTGGATCATCCTTACGAACTCATTCCAAAAGAAAACCCAGAAGACTCCACCCAAAGAAATCAAATTGGCAGAACAGCGAAAGAAAAAGAGCCCGGCCTTTGCCAAGGATTTTGATAAGGGGTACGAGCAATTTAGAATTGGAGTTATGCTGAAACAAGCACGGCTCGAAGCAGGTCTTACCCAAGAACAAGTTGCAGAGAAATTGCACACACACAAATCAGCAATTTCCCGCATTGAGAATCATGCAGAGGATATTCGTTTATCCACGTTGGAAAGCTTTGCTCAAGCAGTGGGCAAACCTTTGCGCCTAGAAGTTGCATGATAACATCTTGTGAGCCAGATAGGCATAGGGTCTCGGTGTGAATAAAAAAAAGAACCGAGAAATCAGAGATCATCTTTTAAGTTTGAGTGAGCAAGTAGTCCACGAACTGGAAAGATATATAAAAACCACCTAACCTCCATGGCCCTGAGCATGGGAATCGCAAAAAGGATCGATGCTTGGAGATAAGTAAAGGAAAATTGATTGAACCCTGTGGTCTGATCCTTTTCTCTATTGGGTTACCTTTGTACGGATCGAAAGATGAATTTAAACAAAGGGCACCACTGTGGCCCTGCAGGAGATGAATCACTTGAACCCAGATTTTGTATATACAACGAATCCTGAACTATTGTTTGACGGAAAAAGTTTTTGTTTGGCAGGAATGTTTGATGGGTATGAAAGAACATACCTTGAGCGTTTGGTAGAGAGTCGAGGGGCGACCTTTACTCCGAATGTAAGCAACGAGACTGACTATTTAGTCATTGGCAGTAAAGGGATCAGATGTTGCTCCTTTTCGTGTTGTGTGAGAGTTGTTGAAAAAGCAGTGGGTTTGAAGCAGCGTGGCGCTTCGTTGCAATTGATTAAAGAGGCTGACTTTTTAGAGGTATTGGGCACATAGGAACCGGCCCTACAGATGACTCTCCCGTATTGATTTTAATCCCTTTCTGGCCTCACCCCGTATTGGAATGGATGCGAACACGTTGAGAGAGCCAAACTCTTTTGGTTGGAAACGTGATGATGAAGGCGTGGGTATTCGGGGGGCATTCAAATCAGGCACGGATAGCGCGTCCAAGGATTGGAAGACTGAATATGCACGGCGTTCCGTTCGGTTATGGTTTTAGAAACGTTTCGGCGGGCACTGGTCGATCGTATTCTTTGATGCGTATATTGCGGTAAAAGATCTCTGCGGTTTCGGACTGGAAACCAAAGATCCCGGATGCTGGCTTTAGATTAAAGGCCATATTGATTACATCGCCATTGAGTTTGTGAATGGCATATTGTTCGCCCATGACAATGATTTCGCATCGGTTCCATTGGTCATCCAGGGCATGATGGTTGTCGGTGTGCGATGCAAAGTGGAGCCATCCTTTTTCATGCAGTTTGCCGCCGTCATCTGGATGAAGATAGGTGCCATCTTTCGCGGCATACCAGGTGTAATCCGCTCCTTTAGGACGAATCAGATCGCCGGTATGGTTTCGGTCTTTGGTGTGATCATAGCGGATCTGGTATTCAATCCCCACCGGCCAAATGCGGTCATCGGTCACGTGATAATATACGCCAGCATCATATTGCCAGCGCTTAAAGTTGTTTGCTTTTTTCGTGCCCCACTTATAGTCAAAGCGTAGCACATAGTTGGTATAGCTTTGATGGGTGTAGAAAAGGCCATGCGTATCGTTGGTGCCGGTATTGAGATGATATTCTTCAGGAAAGGTATCGTTGAAAGCATGAATGATACCCTCTTCAATCGCATATACTTTTTTGGCCAGTTCTTTGTCGCCGCTGCGAATCTTAAGATGCCCCCGCGCCCCCTTCCCCTTTGCTGGTGGGCAGGGATATCCCTTGGCTGAAACGGATGCTCCCAAACGTCCAAGGGTTGGACGTTTGGGGGCTGGAGCTGATTTTCCAAAGTCGACAGCGGCAGGTTTATGCTGCTGCTTTTGATTCTATTTGGTGAGGGCGAGGCGGATGAGGTCTTCGACGGACATGTCCGGCGTCATCTTTTTGGCGATGCTCCGGATCATTTTCGTGGCGTCGTCGGGTTTCTGGCCAAGGGCGGCGAGGGCGAGGGCGGCATCGCGCATGCGGTGGTCTCCGACTGGCGCTTCGGCGGGTGCAAAGGCATCGAGCTGTTCGGAGTGGTCGAATTTATCGCGTAGCTCCATAACAATCCGCTCGGCCGTTTTTTTACCAATGCCGGAAATGGTGGAGATTCGTTTGGTGTCGCCATTGATGAGGGCATTTTTCAGCTCTCGCACGGGCAGGCCGGAAAGGGCTGCGGTTGCTAGTTTGGGGCCCACGCCGCTGATGGTTAGCAATTTCATAAACATTTCACGTTCATCGTTTGAGCAGAAACCGAATAGCTTTTGGTCGGCGTCGGTGATGTGGTGATAGGTGAGAATGCGGCAGGTTTCGCCTTCGAGCGGAAGGGCATCATAGCTGCTGAGCGGAATAAAAACTTCATAGCCGACGCCGCCGAGGTTCATCTCAATGCGTCCAAGCTGCTTGGTGTCTAGTTTGCCTTCAAGAAATGTAATCATGGGGCGAGATGGTGCCGAAACTGCCGCCCGAAATACAGCACTTTTTCCAATCCTTGGAAAATAGACAAAATGGGAGTATTGTTTGATGTTGGAAAGGGTTGCTTTTTAAGGGGAAAGCTATATCTTCGCGCCTCATTTTCAAGCCCGTTAGGCGGGAATAAATTAACGAATTAACCGGAGCTGCGGCTCCGCGGGAGCTCCAGATGGCCCAGGAAATCAGAAATATTGCGATTATTGCGCACGTTGACCACGGTAAAACGACCTTGGTGGATGAAATCATCAAACAAGCGGACCTTTTTCGCGATAACGAGAATATGCAGGAGTGCATGCTCGACAGCAATGATCTTGAGCGCGAGCGCGGCATTACCATTCTTTCGAAAAATATCAGCGTGAACTATAAAGGGGTCAAAATTAATGTGATCGATACCCCGGGCCATAGTGATTTCGGGGGGCAGGTGGAACGTGTATTGAACTTGGCCGACGGCGTTCTTCTATTGGTTGATGCGGCGGAAGGTCCCATGCCGCAGACCCGTTTCGTGCTGGATAAGGCGCTGGAACTCGATCTGAAAGCGGTGGTGGTCATCAATAAAATCGACAAACCGGATGCCCGTCCGGACAAAATTCACGATCTCGTCTTCGACCTTTTTGCAGAACTCGATGCCAATGACGATCAGCTCGATTTTCCGGTACTCTACGGCAGCGGCCGGAATGGTTGGGCGGATACCACGCTCGACGGCCCGCGTGATTCCATTCTTCCGCTGATGGATGCCATTCTTGAGCACATCCCGGCCCCTAAAATTAATGACGGCCCGGTGCAGATGCAGGTGACCTCGATTGACTATAACGACTATGTGGGTCGTATTGGAGTGGGTCGTGTTTACCGTGGATCATTGACGACCAAGCAACCGCTGATGCATATTCGTCGAGACGGTAAGCAGGAACAGACTCGTCTGAAACAGGTCTTCACCTTTGAAGGACTGGGACGCACCGAGGTGGAAGAAGCGCCTTGTGGTGATATTTGCGCGATTGTGGGTATTCCGGATATTGATATTGGCGACTGCATTACCGCATTGGATACGCCGGAACAGCTTCCGCCGATTCATATTGATGAACCCACACTTTCCATGACCTTTGGCGTGAATGATTCGCCCTTTTATGGCCAAGACGGTCAGTTTGTAACCAGCCGCCATCTTCGTGAACGTCTGCTGAAAGAAACGGAGCGCGATGTGGCGCTGCGTGTGGAAGAAACCGGTGGTGATTCTTTCCGTGTGAGTGGTCGTGGGGTGTTGCATCTCGCTATTTTGATTGAAACCATGCGCCGCGAAGGCTTCGAAATGTCGGTGGCTCAGCCGCAGGTAATTTTTAAAGAGAAGCATGGTAAGAAAGAAGAGCCTATCGAAATTCTGCACGTGGATGTGCCGGACGAATATGCGGGTAAAGTCATCGAAGTGGCGGGGATGCGTAAGGGCGAAATGGTGGATATGGAACAGCATGGTTTGCGAAAAGCCATTCGCTTCCAGATCCCGACCCGCGGACTCATTGGTCTGCGTTCTAAAATGCTCACGGCTTCGGCCGGTGAAGCCATTGTGACGCATCGTTTCTTGCATTACGAACCTTACAAAGGTGAGATCCAACAGCGTAATAACGGCGTATTGATTTCCCAATCAAAGGGCGCCTCCGTGGCCTTTGCGATCGATGCGCTTCAGTTGCGCGGTACGTTCTTTATTAAGCCCGGTGAAGATTGCTATGAAGGCATGATCTTGGGTGAGCATTGCATTGATAAAGATTTGATTGTGAATATTCAGAAAGCCAAGCAGATGAGTAATGTGCGTGCTTCGGGTACGGACCGTGCGATGAAGATTGCACCTGCTCAGATCAAGAGTATGGAAGAAGCTCTTGAGTATATTGCTCCTGATGAGCTGGTGGAAATTACACCGAATCACATTCGGATGCGTAAACGCATGCTGACGGAGAACGAGCGCAAGCGCTTCGGGCGCCAAAAAGTGAAGTAGTCTTGTAAAAACAGATGGTCGCTAAGAGCGCAAAGGAAGAAGCCCGGCTTCGTCTCCTTTGCGCTTTTTGTGTTTTTAGTTGATTTCCGAAGGGCGGAAGTTAGAGTTTCGCCCTGTCAGTCAGAAAGCGGCCATCGGGGCATTGCGGAAACCACGGGGTTTCTTGAAGCCGAATGAGTCGGAACCGTGAGCCGCGCGGACTGAGCAATGAGATTGAATCATGGAAAAAAGAATCTACGTAGGAAACCTTTCTTACACCACAACAGAAGACGAAATTTTGAACCTATTTCAACAGGTCGGAACGGTGGCCTCTTGCCAGCTGATGTTGGATAAATTTACTAGCCGCTCCCGGGGATTTGCCTTCGTGGAAATGGAAACTGTGGAAGAGGCGAACAGCGCCGTTGAACGGTTTAGTGGGCAGGATATTGAGGGCCGTAGCCTGCGCGTGAATATTGCTAAGCCGCGCGAGGAACGTCCTCCTCGTCCTGAAGGACGTCGCGAGCGCTAGTTTTTTAATAGCGAGCAAGGACAAGCCCGGGCTTTGGCTCGGGCTTTTTGGTGTGCGGACGGGGCGAACTGAAGAAGGCCCCTTTCTTGCAGGAATTAAAGGAGTCCGCAATAGACATCGTGCTAACGGTTCTGCTGCGCTGAGTCCGCAATTCGGCGGCCGAAGACGGGGGCATCTTCAGCGGGGACGTTACGTGGGACGGGCCGGACTAAAAAAGAGTTCTTCTTCTCGAACATAGAGTTGTATCCGCGTCCGGCATTGGGCATTTTATTCAGATGTCTAAAGCCTATACCTATCTGTTTGGCCCCGTTCCTTCCCGTCGTCTTGGGCGATCGTTGGGCGTGGATCTGATTCCCTTTAAAACCTGCACGATGGATTGCACGTTCTGCCAGTTGGGGGAAACGCCGTGTGCAGTAAGCGAGCGGGCCGATTATGTGCCTATGCAGGATGTGCTGGCCGAGCTGGCCCAATGGCAGAAAGATGGCGGACAGGCAGATCATATTACGCTGGCGGGATCCGGCGAACCTACCTTGCATCAGCATTTTGGCGAGGTTTTCCGGTGGGTGAAGGAGCGGACCCCTTTTAAGTCGGTGCTGCTTACCAATGGAACGCTGTTGCATATTCCGGACGTGCGCAAAGAGGCGGGGCTGGCGGATAAGGTGAAGGTTACGCTCAGTGCGTGGGACGAAGAGAGTTTTTGCCAGATTCACCGGCCGGCGGCAGGGGTGACTTTTGAGCTGTTGGTGAAGGGCGAACGGGCGTTCCGGCAGGAATATTTGGGCGAACTTTCGGTGGAGGTTTTCATTATTGATGGCGTGAATTCATCCTTTTCCAAGGTTCGGAAGATTGCCGAGGTGCTGAAAACGTTGAATCCGGATCGGATCGATGTGAATACGGCGGTGCGGCCTCCGGCTGAGGAGGGCATTGGCCCCTCTTCGGAAGAACATTTAAAAGCCATTGCGGAACTCTTGGGTCCTCAGGCCTCAGTGACCGCCTCTTTTAAGACGCCGAAGGGAAAGGCTTTGGATCTGACCGAAGCGGGGCTGCTGGGGCTGCTGAAGCGTCATCCGGCGAGTGGTAAGCAGCTGGCTGGAGAGTTTAATTTGCCTGCGGATCAACTGTTAAAAACGCTGACGCAGTTTGTGAGAAAGGGATTGCTCCACGAAGAAACGCGCGCGGGGGAAGTCTATTATTTCTGCAGAGAGGACGGTTAGTCTTCCGAGCTACCAGCCTTTATTTTTTCGGCGGCTTCTTGAAGGAGCTGGGCCACGGCGCTGTGGCCTGCTTTGGCCGCGAACGTTTCGGCGGTGTCGCCATCGATATCCAGTAAGGAGAGGTCGGCACCTTTAGCGAGCAGTAGTTTCACATTCTCGGCCTGGCCTTCGGCCGCCGCCCACATGAGGGCTGAAAAGTGTTCGTTCTTATCCACGAGGTTGATTGCCGCGCCGGCATCGAGCAGAACTTGAATGGACTCTTTTGCGCCGGGTGCACTCGCCGCAAACATGAGGGCCGAGGTGCCAGTTTGGTCTTGTGCGTTGATGTCTGCTCCGGCTTCGATGAGCAGTTCAATGATTTCGATTTGGGCATTGAATGCGGCAAACATGAGCGGTGTTCGTTGGTCCATATCGGCCGTGTTTACCTTGAACCCCTGTTTTAGAGCATGTTCAATGATCTCTATTTTTCCGTACAGTGCGGCTTCGACCACTTCCTGCGGCGAGATTTCTTTAACGGTGTTGGTCTCCGCCTGAATGCCGGGGACGGCGAGGAGAAGAGCGGCGAGGAGCAATGGGACGCGCGATTTCATGGAGATTCCTTACGTTGAGATTAAACCATTATCGGATCACAGACGAGGGGGCAACGCAAGGGCATTTCTGGGGAACGATGGGTGCCCGTGGAACCGTACGAGCTAATTTTATTGAAGGGTTTGGAGCGTTGCGGCAGAGTCTTAAGCATAAAGAATAGACAAGCAATTTGGTGGCCGAGAAGGGGTGGTGAATTATGAATTATTTTTTAAGTGCGCTGACGCGGGGTGTGATCCTGATGGGGAGTCTGGAGGTTTCAGCGGGAAATCCGCTCCTTAAAAAGGGAGAAAAAGGATTTATATATACCCCGGATCCGGCGGAGGTGTTTGATGGCAAGGTAGATGTTGATTGTTCTCGCGCTGTTGAGAGGGCTCGCAGCTTTTCCACCCTGCTGGATTATTCGGTGTTGGAATCTTCCGACTTGAAGAACGGGATTCGTCTCGGAGGATTCTAATGCATATATTTTTTACACTCATTGGAACCTTCCTTTTCGTTCTCACGGTTACCGCTGAGCAACCGAATTTTCTGATCATTCTTGGGGATGATATTAGTGCCTCAAGCATGGGGTGTTACGGGTCGGAAAATCCGCATACTTCGCCGAATATAGACCAGTTGGCGAAGGAAGGTATCCGCTTCACGAACATGTTTGTATCGGAAGCGGTATGCGGCCCCTCGCGTGCGGAATTATATACCGGTTTACAGCCTTATCGAAACGGCTGTATGCAGAATCATAAAGCAACGAGAAAAGGGGTGTTGAGCGTTGTCCAACGATTGGAAAAGTTAGGCTATCGGGTTGGATTAACTGGGAAGCGCCATTTTAGACCAACGTCGGTGTATCCGTTCGAATTCGTAAAAGGATTCCCCCAGAACTGCAATGCTCGGGAAACAACCAATGAAACGTGGGACGGCGTTGAGGAATTCATGACACGCGATCCGGATCAGCCATTCTGTCTGATCATCTGTTCGATTCATGCACACGCTCCATGGGATTCCGGAGATACCTCTTATTGGGAGCTCGATGAACTTAAGCTGCCCCCCTTCTTGGTGGATACCGAAAAGACGCGGTATTTTTATCGGGAGTATCTGGCCGAGGTCCGTCTCTTTGATGATCAGGTGGGTAAGGCGAGAGCCTTGCTTAAGGAAAAACAATTGGACGAAACTACGGTGCTGATTGTGCTGGATGAGAATGGCGCCGGCATGCCGGGAGGGAAGTGGACCAATTATGATTGGGGCGTTCGCTCTGCATGTTTGATCAAATGGCCGGGAATTGAAGGTGCTTCGGTCACGGATGCGTTAGCGCAGTATTGTGATATTCTACCGACGATGATTGATGCGGCGGGAGGAGAAGTGCCTACGGATCTGGATGGTAAAAGTCTGCTCCCGTTGATTTTTGGCAAAGCGGATACGCTTCGGGATCATGCTCACTTTGTTTATAACAGTGGTCCGGAAGGGCCTCCGTTTTCGTCGCGGGGCGTGACCGACGGCCGGTTTAAACTGATGTGGAACCTGACGCCAGATGCCCTGTTTGCGGTGCGTGTGATTAATGGGTTTGATTACGGGTATGAAGACAAGAAGGACCCAAACCGGCATGTTCGGAAGATCTATCTCTCTTGGCTGGAAGAGGCGAAAAGTGATGGGGACGCGGCAGCACTGGTACAGCGGTACCGAAAGCATCCCAAGTTTCAGCTATTTGATTTAGAAAAAGATCCGTGGGAAATGAACAATCTGGCGGATAATCCTGAATATACCGCGCAGTTGCAGCGGATGAAGAAATCCATCGTGGATTGGATGAAAGAGCAGGGCGATAACACGGTATTTAAATAAACGAGGATCCGATTTGACTCTCTGAAGATGTCGTGATGGCTATAACCCTGCCGGGGTATTTGCTCAACGAAGGTTTGTCCGCATATGGTGCTCCACGCTTTTGCCCTGCACGCCACGTTTTATCTTTTCGTAAGGGGTTGGCATGATTTTTCTGGGTCATAGGAAGCTGCGGCCTCGTGGCAGTTCGGGTAGGCCAAAGCGGGTGGCAATGGACTGGGCGATGTCGTAGAACCCCTTTCGAATGCCGAGGTCTTCGGCGGGCTTGCCCGGTTGGTACACGAGGAGGGGCACGTATTCGCGGGTGTGATCGGTTCCAGGAAATGTGGGATCGTTCCCGTGATCGGCGGTGAGCAGTAGCACATCATCTGTTCCAAGCATTGGAAGAAAGCGCGCGAGCCATTCATCGGTTTGTTGCAGGGCGGCGGCATAGCCCTGGGGGTCGCGGCGGTGGCCGTAGAGCATGTCGAAATCGATAAAGTTTGCGAAGATGAGACCATCGCCTTCGCGGGTCATGAAGGTTTCGACCCCCTGTTGCGATTCCGCGGTGTTGCCGGAATGGATGTTTTCGGTTATGCCGCGATGGGCGACAATATCTTCGATTTTACCAACGGCATAAACGGGAATGCCGGCATCGGTCAGCCGTTCGGTGAGCAGGGGTTCTTCGGGGGAGAAGGCATAGTCGCGCCGGTCTTCGGTCCGTTCGTAGGCACCTGGCTTCCCGATGAAGGGGCGGGCAATCACGCGGCCGACTTTGAGCGGATTGCAGAGGTGCCGCGCGATTTCACAGCCTTGATACAGTTCGTTCAGGGGGATAATATCGTTGTGTGCGGCGAGCTGGAGCACGGAATCGGCGCTGGTGTAGGCAATCCATGCGCCGGTCTGAGCCTGCTCCTCGGCCAGCTCGTCGATGATGGCAATGCCGCTGGCTGCTTTGTTTCCAATGATGGGCCGCCCGGTTTTTTGGGAAAAGGTTTCGAGCAAGTCGGCCGGAAAGGATGGAAAATCCATCGGAAAGTTATGGAAGCCGGGATTAATTTCGAGTCCGCAGATTTCCCAGTGGCCCGTGATGGTATCTTTGCCGATGGAGGCTTCTTTCATCATTCCGAACGAGGCCATCGGCTCTTCGGCCGCAGAAATTCCAGGAATTGGAACGTTCGGCCGGATGTTTCCCAGGCCCAGCTTCTGAAGGGTCGGCAGTTTGAGTCCGTTTACCGCTTCGCCAATGTGTTGTAAGGTTGCGCCTCCAACATCGCCGTAGTCTGCCGCATCGGGTGCTTCGCCAATGCCTACTGAATCCAGAACAATCAAAATCATTTTCATAAACGAAGAATCTACCTGCTTTTTGAAGGATTTAAAAGCGGAATGAATGGAGGCTATTTTTGGGGGATTTGGTTTGATTTTCACGGTTTGGACGCGAGAATAGAGGCCATTTTAACGGGAGGTTTAGATGTCGTTTACTTTAGAAATCGGTGCGCAGGCTCCTGCGTTTCGCCTGCAGGCAACGGATGGGAAGACCTATGCGCTTAGCGATCTCAGCGAAAAGCGGTTGGTGATCTTTTTTACCTGCAATCATTGTCCCTATGTAATTGGTTCAGATGAGAATACGCGAAAAATCGTTGAACGGTTCGCGGGTGAAGGTGTGCAGTTTGTGGCCATTAATTCGAACAGTGCAAATACCTATGTCGAAGATAGTTGGGAGCATATGAAGGAGCGGATGGAGGAACATCGGTTCCCGTGGCTCTACCTGCATGATGCTTCGCAGGATGTTGCAGAAGCGTATGGCGCACTGTGCACCCCGCATTTTTATATTTTTGATGAACGCCGTACGTTGGTTTATGTGGGCCGTGCGATTGATACTCCGCGGGACCATACGCAGTCGACTACGCACGAATTGGTGGATGCGTTGGAGGAACTCCTTGCCGGAGAGCCGGTGAGTAACCCGATAACCAATCCAATTGGCTGCAATGTCAAATGGGAGGGGAAAGAGCGAAAATGGATGCCACCAGAAGCATGCGATCTGGTGTGAGGCGTGCGAGAAATAAGGGATAATTTACGGGGAGAGGTGTTGAAATTATAAAAATTACACCTATACTGGGGTATATTTCTGAAGGAAAGCTATATAATCACCTATTAACGAGAGGAAGGACTACTCATGAAAAATATTGCAATGTTGTTGGTTGCTGGATGCGCAATTGGAATGCTTACGGGTTGCGGGATTCCTGAGGAAGAACACAATGCGATCATCGCAAGTTTGAAGGCGGAACAGCAGAAAGAAGTTGAAACGCTCAATAGCGATATCGCAGACAAAGAATCGGTGATCAAAAGTGAAAAGGCGAAAGTGGGTCAGAGCCGTATTGAGCTCAGAAAGGCCGCCGCTCGCAATGATCGTCTGCAGAAGGAGACTGCGGAGACCGCTAAAGCGTTAGCTGCTGAGAAATCGAAGTCTTCCAACCTTGATTCTGAGCTGAAGACCTCTCAGTCACAGGCCGCTATTGCTCAAGACCAGGCATCAGACGCGGAAAGCAAATACGATACCCTCGAGATTGAGTATCAGGACCTCGAACGTCGTTTTGAAATGTTCCAACAGAATATGAACTCTCTGAGTGCGCCGGCTCCTGCCGCCATTAGCACGCCGGAAGTCGCTAGTACACCGGAAGACTTTGGTGCACCGGAAGACTTTGGCTCATTGGAAGATTTTGGTACGCCCGCCGAATCAGAGGAGCTGCCTCCTGCCCAGAAAGCCACTGATCTGTTGGATCAGATGGGTACGCTCTAACGGAAGGTAGTAGATTCGTTGAAAAGCTCGGATAATTCCGAGCTTTTTTTATGCCGGTATCGCATCAAGTTCTGCCGTGGAGGGCCGTTTCTCGCGATCAGCACATTTGAGGAGGATCGGCAGGGTCGAATTCTGGATGTTAAAGGTACTTTTTTTCGATCCTCTCACGGCTGAGGTTCCCGAATGCTCCGAGATCGGAATCCAAGGGGATAGGGTTTAGAATCGTAGTAGAGTTAACAGGTCGGGCGGGTGTACGTCCGTTTATAACAGGCCCGGAATAGATTCCGGGCCCTGCGGGATCAATCCGTCTTTTAGGAGGGTGAAAATATGTTCGCCTTTCAGTTTTTCCCGCCCCTTTAGAAAGCCGATTTCCATGAGAAAGTTAAGCTCTACCACTTCAACATTGAAATGAGACCGGATCAGTTTTGAGGTTGCGGCCACGGTGCCGCCCGTGGCCAGGACATCATCAATAATCAGAATGCGTTGGCCGGATTTGAACGCATCAAGATGGATCTCAACGGCATCGGTTCCGTATTCCAACTCATAGGATTCCTGGTGGACGGTATGCGGCAACTTTCCGGGTTTGCGGACCAAGCAGGTTCCGGCTTCTAAGGCATAGGCTAGGGCGGAGGAAAAGATAAAGCCGCGCGCTTCGATTCCGACGACGACATCAATCCGGTTGTCTTTATGTCGTTTTGCAAAAGCATCAATCGTTTTTTTGAAAAGGGGGCCGTTGGCTAGCAGTGGCGTGATGTCTTTGAAATCAACACCAGGCTTTGGGAAATCGGGGATATTGCGAATCGCATCGCTGATCTGTTGCATTTGTTCTCTCCTTAAAATGGATGAAAAATATAGCCCTTTTTTCAGGGGTTGGAAAGGGTTCTTCTTGGACAGGAATGGCGCCGGTGATCTTTTAATGCCTCGTTGGTGATACCGCGCGTAAACTTGTTATTTACCTCTAAAGCGAGCAGGATGCCGTTTTAATTTTAACGAAAGGAAAACAGATGTCTGAATTTAAGAAGGTGACGGTAGTACGTGAGGCCAATGTTTATTTCGACGGCAAGGTATCAAGCCGTACGGTGGTCTTTGAAGATGGTTCCAAAAAGACGCTGGGCTTCATGCTGGCAGGGGAATATTCGTTTGATACCGCCGTTGCTGAAGTCATGGAAATGATCGGTGGCGAAATGGAGGTGCAGCTGCCGGGCTCCGCGGAGTGGAAAACGTTTAAGGCAGGGGAATCGTTTGAGGTTGCGGCGAACTCCACCTTTAAGCTGGTGGTGAAGGAATACGCAGATTATTGCTGTGCTTACATCGAGGCTTAAGAAAAGTTATTCTTTCGGCAGGAGATGGCCCAGAGCTTCATCCTGCTACCGCGCAGGATCGATGAGCCATCGACCCTGCGGGGGTGTGGGTCCCGCGGTGGGATTATTGGGACGTATTTTGTGCGGATGTGAGCTCGTCTTTCATCACGGTTTCGCCGGCTTTCATCT
Organism: Pontiella sp.; assembly: GCA_037132875.1. Lineage (GTDB taxonomy): Bacteria > Verrucomicrobiota > Kiritimatiellia > Kiritimatiellales > Pontiellaceae > Pontiella. The sequence goes on along the minus strand of JBAHZU010000069.1, from coordinate 24,815 downwards.
TGCGAATCACGGCGGTGTGTTCGTGCATTTTTGAGCGGCTCCCTTTAATGGTGAAGGCGTTTCCCTTTTTATCGAGTAGCACCACCATATTGCCGTAGTAGGTGATGCCCGCGGTTTGGTTTCCTTGCAGGCTACGGGTGGTGATCGGGTTGGATTCAAAGACAAACTCATTGGTTATTTCATCTTTGCCATAGGTGAATTTTTTGATGGTTTTGGAGAGCAGGATATATGCATCGTCCCGCTCTTTATAGCCAAAGACATAGAGTTCGGCTTGAATGGGGTCGGTGTAGGAAATGGTTCCGCTTTTTTCCAGCTTCACTTTATAATGACTGGATGTGGTTCGCACTTGGAAATCGCGGTCGTAGGTGCTGTTGTTCGGGTGTTCAATGCTAAACCCTTTGTTCGTCCGGGAGGTTATTTCAGAAACGTGGATAGTGATCTTTGGGGGGCTGTTTTTAAGAAGAAACGTCTGATCTTTAGCGATGAGATCGCTTATCGAGACATGAGCTTCTTTTCCATCGGCTTTTAGGAGGGTGATTTCGCCATGCATATTTTCGAGCAGTTCTGCTTCGATGGTATTTCCCCGCGAGTCTGTCCAGGTTCGCATTTCAGCGGTTGCCTGCATGCTGATCAGTAGCGTGAGTGTAAAAAAAGAGCTGAGCGTGCGATTCATCGGTCTGCCTCCATTAAGTACGTTGTTCTAAATATAGGTTAATAAGCCTCTTACGTCCTATTTTTACTAAAATAGGCTCTTGGTGTAAAGCGTATGGTAGTAGCCACCCAGTGCAGTAAGCTCAGGGTGGGTTCCATTTTCAACCACCTCCCCGTTGCGTAGAACAAAGATGGTGTCGGCGTGTTTCACGGTGGAGAGCCGATGAGCGATGATGATGGTGGTGCGGTCTTTGCAGAGGCGTTCCATGGCATCTTGGATGAGCTGTTCGGATTCGGTGTCGAGCGCGGAGGTGGCTTCATCGAAGATCAGGATCGGCGGATTTTTCAGGAAAACACGAGCAATGGAGATCCGCTGTTTCTGCCCGCCTGAAAGTTTTACGCCGTGTTCGCCGACGGGGGAGTCGAAGCCTTTGGGCAGTGTTTCAATGAAGTCCAGGATGTTGGCCTGTTGTGCGGCCGCAATGAGTGCTTCTTCCGAGGCCTTGCGATTTCCGAACAGGATGTTATCGCGAATGGTGGTGTCGAAGAGGAAGGGCGACTGTTGTACGATGCCGATCTGTTCGCGCAGGAAGTGCTGACGCAGATCGAGCACGTTAATGCCATCGATGGCAATGGTTCCGATTTGGGCTTCATAGAACCGGGGGATGAGTGCGGCGATGGTTGATTTTCCCGCTCCGGATTCCCCAACGAGGGCCACCGTCTTTCCCGCCGGAATGGAGAGGGAGACCTTTTTGAGCACGTGGGTTTCGTTGCCTTCGTAGCTGAAGGAGAGATTGCAAATTTCAATGGCTCCGGTAATGGTTTCCGGTTCGATGGGGTTGGGGCGGTCTTGAATGTCGGGTTCGATATCCATGATCTCAGTAAACCGTTCGAACGAGGCGGCACCTTGGCCAAACTGTTCAACAAAGTTCACCATACGATCGATGGGTTTGCTCATGAAGCGGGAGAACATCAGGAAGACGAGCACATCGGTGATGGTGGCCTGATCGTTGAAGACCATGATGGCTCCGGCTACCGTAATGATGATTTCGTGGCTATGGATCAGGCCCATCATGATGGAATGGAAGGCGGCCATGGTGTGATACATGGTCTCTTTCGATTCGCGGAAGCTGTGGTTCACTTCATCAAATTGGGCCACGGCATGGTGTTCATTGGCAAAAGATTTGACTTCTCGAATGCCCTGAATGGAGTTTTCAATGTTGGCATTGATGTCGGCCACTCGGCGGCGCATGACCCGCACATTGGCGCGAAAGCGCTTCTGAAAGAGGATGCCGCACAGGATCATAATCGGTAGGGGAATGAGTGCAATGAATGCAAGGGTGGTGTTCATCCAAAACATGCAGATGAAGGCCCCGGTGATGGTAACGATGGCCAGAAAAATATCTTCGGGAACGTGGTGGGCCACTTCTGAAATGGTGAAGAGGTCGTTGCTCAACCGCGACATGATGTGTCCGGTCTTCGTTTTGTCGAAAAAGCTGAACGAAAGTTTTTGAAGATGCCGGAAGAGCACACCGCGCATATCGGTTTCAATGCGTGTTCCGAGCACGTGCCCCCATTTAATATTGTTGAAGGCGGAGAACGAGAGCACCAGAACCAGTAAGGCCAAAAGGCCGACGGTTCCAAGGAGTTCGCTCTGCGGCGCCTCTTTGAGGGTGAACAGGTGTCGGGTGGTCAGCGGAATTAGGATGGCACAAAGCGCTCGAACGAAGGCCATGGACAGGTCCAACGCAAAGAGCGGTTTGTGCGGTCCATAGAATTCGACGAAGCGTTTGAGCATGTTCAACCTCTGGAAGCTTCCACGGTCTGGAAGCGGCTATCGCTTCAGCAGTGTGGCCGGGGTGTCGACCTGCAGGAAGTTGGTGCGAGCGGAATAGATCTGCCCGCCGCCAATAAATACAATCAGGTCGTCCATGCCGATCAATTTATCATCGACCAGCTTCTGCAAGGAGGCTTTCACCAGCGCGTCGGTCGTGGGCGGAATGTCAATGCGTGTGGCATAGACCCCGTAGCTGAGCGATAGTTCGCGAACGGTGCGGGCGCTGGCTGAAAGGGCAAAGATCGGGGTTCTGCCTCGGTAAGAGGAGCAGATCAACGCGGTATCCCCGGATTTGGTGCTGGTGATGATGGCTTTGGCCGGAATCGCCGCGGCCATGCCTGTGGCCGATTTTGCCAAATGATTTCGTGGCATCAGCTCTTCCGATTGCTGAACGACCGGCAGTTTGAAGTTGGGGATCTTTTTCTGAGCTTCGACGTTGCGGGCAATGTCGGCCATGGTGGTTACGGCTTCAACGGGGTATTTGCCGTAGGCTGTTTCGCCGGAGAGCATCACGGCATCGGTTCCGTCGTAGATGGCATTGGCCACATCGGAAACCTCGGCGCGGGTGGCGCGGGGATTATCGATCATGGAGTGTAGCATCTGCGTGGCGGTAATCACCGGTTTCACGCGGCGGATGCAGGTTTTGATCATCTGTTTCTGGATAATCGGAACTTCTTCCGCTGGAATTTCAATGCCGAGGTCGCCGCGGGCGACCATCACGCTATGCGCCACATCGAGAATGGACTCGAGATTATCGACCCCTTCGCGATTTTCGATCTTCGCAATAATTTTGATGGGGCTCTTGCGCATGTCGAGGATGCTTTGGATCGCCATGACATCATCGCGGTTGCGTACAAAGGAGTGGGCAATGAATTCGACGTCAGAGCGGGTGGCCCAGTCGATGAAATTGGCATCTTTTTCGGTGAGCGAAGGAAGGTCGAGTTCAACGCCGGGCACATTGACGCTTTTCCGATTTTTGATGATTCCATTGTTTTCGGCGCGGCAAACGAGAAACCCATTTTCCTTTTCCAAAACCGTCAGTTGGGTTTCCCCATCATCGATTAGGATGGAACTCCCGACTGGGACATCGGTGCAAAAGTCTTCATAGTTTACTTTGAAACCTTTTTCGGGGCTCTGTTTGTCGCCAATACGAATGATATCGCCGGTAATGAGATCGAGGGTTTCTTCAATTTCGCAGGTGCGAACTTCCGGGCCTTTCGTATCGACCAGAATTCCGATGCTATCGGATACTGCACGGATGTTGGCAATGAGCACGTCGGCTTCTGCGAGGGAAATATGGGCCGTGTTAAGACGAGCCACGTTCATTCCGGCATCGTAAAGACGTCTGATAAAATCGACTTCGCAACGGTTAGAAGCGATTGTGCAGATGATTTTCGTTTGTTTATTTCGCATGTGACCTCGGGTTGGGTTTCAAGCGCACGATTTTTAACAGAATTATACGCAGGTGCTAGCCAAGTTTTTTTATTTATTAGTAGTGTGGCGGGCGCTCAATTCCAGCAATTTGGTCGGCATCTCCGATTTCCAGAATCTTTTTCTCGAGTGCATCGAGTTGTTCTTGAAGTCGAGAAACATCCTGTTGCTGTCGATAAATTTCTTCATTCAGGCTCTGAATGGTCTGGTCCTGAAGAGCGGAAAGCGTCTCCAATTGAATAATTCTCTCTTTCATGCGCAGGAAACTAGCAGATTATATTGTAAAGAGGAGCGGATAAAACGGCCTTTTGCATTGAGAAGCGGAGGTGCTTTGTTATCAATAGAGTAATTAGGGGGTAGATGATGTCTCACAATTTACAGAATACCGGTTTCTTGTTGCAGAACCTCATGGAACACATGACGGATAATATCTATTTCAAAGACTGTGATTCCCGATTTATCATGGTGAACCAATCATTTTGTGATTGGACCGGACTTTCGGAAGAGGCGGTGATCGGTAAGACCGATTTTGACCTCTTTTCTTCGGCCCACGCCCAAGAGGCTTTTGACGATGAGCAGCATATTGTGGCCACTGGGGAGCCCTTAATTGGAATTGAGGAAAAAGAAACCTGGGAGGATGGACACATCACCTGGGTCTCCACCACCAAGATGCCGTTAAAAAACTCGGCCAACGAAATCATTGGTTCGTTCGGCATTTCCCGCGACATCACGGCGCATAAAGAAGCAGAATTGAAAGCCATCTATTATGCCGAGCAGATTCGCCGTATTAAAGATGACATGGAAGAGGATGTTGGCATGGCGGCCGAACTTCAGAAAACATTCTTTCCCCACACGTATCCCATTTTCCCCGCAAAGGCTTCGCCAGAAACCCAATCCGTGGAATTCCTGCATCAGTATACTGCCAGCGGCGTGGTCAGCGGGGATTTCTGCACCATTCGTATGCTCTCGCCAACGGAAGCGGGTATTTTCTTGTGCGATGTCATGGGGCACGGCGTCCGGGCGGCCTTGGTGACGGCCCTCATTTGCGCATTGGTCGAAGAAACCGCCGCGTTAGAAAAAGATCCCGGCCGTTTTCTGGGGCGCATGAATGGACTCTTGCTACCGATCCTGCGGCAGGGCGATATTTTTCTCTATGCAACCGCCTGCTATATGGTGCTCGATACCGAAACCGGCCTGCTAAAATTTGCCAATGCGGGCCATCCCGTTCCGCTCCATTTCCAAACCGTGGAAAATAAGGTGGATTGGTTGATGGACGATGCCAGCCTGCGCGGACCAGCGCTCGCCATTGCTGAGGATGCAGTGTTCCAAACCTTGGAACGCCAGATTGCCGAAGGCGACGCGGTGGTCATGTATACGGACGGACTGTATGAAGTGGTCGGCAACGACGATGAAGAATTCGGGGAGGACCGGCTTTTGGACGCGGCTTCGAAGCAGATCGGAAAAAAACTGGGCGATCTTTTTCCCGGGCTGATCGATTCCGTTCGAAGCTTTGCTTCCGAGGGGGAATTTGATGATGACATCTGCATGGTCGGCTTCCAGCGCCGGTCGTGTTAGGGGAGGGGTGCGATGGATGCCAGCGATATTGATCATAATCAGTTGCTTAGAAATCTGATGAAGAACCATACGGATTCGGTTTATTTTAAAGATTTGGAGTCCCGATTCATTCTGGTGAATGAGGCCTGTGCCCAAAAGCACGGTTGGGATTCCGTCGAATGTTGTATTGGAAAAACCGACGCCGAAATTTTTTCTAAAAAACATGCTGACCAAGCGTATGCCGACGAGCAGAAAATTATTCGCACCGGAGAAACGTTCCACGTTGCAGAAGAAAAAGAACTCTGGCACGACGGTAGCATCACATGGGCCTCCACCACCAAAATGCCGCTGCGCTCTCCAACTGGAAAAATGATCGGCACCTTCGGGATTACCCGCGATATTACCCGCCGCAAAAAAGCCGACCTGCGAGTGCGGAAATATGCCGAACAGATCCGAGGCATTAAAGAGGAGATGGAGTACGATATTCGTATGGCCGGCCAACTTCAGAAAAGTTTTTTCTCGGCCTCCTACCCCGAATTCCCCGAGGAGACTCCGCCGGAAGCTCAGTGCATTGAATTTCTGCATCGCTTTATTCTACATCAGCAGATCTCCGGCGATTACTGCGCCATTCAACGCATTTCAGAACATGAAGCCGGCGTTCTGATTTGCGATGTGCAGGGGGGGGGGATTCGATCCGCGCTCGGCACGGCCCTGATTCGAGGCGTTGCGCAGGAAATTCGCTCCTTGGCTGGCGATCCCAGCGCCTATCTAAGTCGAATGAATTCCCTCCTCTTTCCTTTATTAAAGCAGGATGGAAAAATTCTTTATACGACGGCCTGCTATTTAACCATCAACGTGCGAACCGGCGGCATTCGGATGGCGAATGCAAACCACCCGTTGCCCATTCATTTTAGCGACGCCGGGGCTCAGTGGATCGGCCATGAATCCGTTCAGGGGCCTTCGCTGGGTGTGCAGGCCATGGTTAAATATCCAATCCATGAAGCCACCCTTGCCCCCTCCGATGCGGTAGTGCTCTTTACCAACGGGCTGTTCAGCCTGAAAAATAACTTGGACGATGCCTATGGTCTTAAGCGGTTATTGGATTCCTCCCACAGCTTTTCCAACGAACCGATCCATGAAATTTTCCAAGGATTGGAAGACGATGCGCGAGCATTTTCCCGCGCACAACGGTTTGACGACGATGTCTGCATGGTTGGGTTTCATCTGAAGCAACTGCTGGATTAGAGGGTGGAAATGAAAAGAGTACTGGCTCTTTGGATCTGTTCATCAATGGCTTTTGGAGGGGTGAAATGGAAAACCACCACGGTGGTTCTGGAGGTGCACCCGCTGCAAGGGATTGCCCCTGTGGTGTTCCACTATGCCAATGTCGGAAGCGAATCCGTTGTCATCACCGAGGTCAAGGTGAACTGCGGGTGCCTCGTGCCTGAAAAAGAATTTGAGCCCCTTCCCCCAGGCGGAAGGGGTGACCTGAAGATTGATTTTGATCTGTTTAACCGAATGGGGCCGCAGCGTAAAATCATCACGGTCAAAACCAGCGATGGAGCGACAGAACGTTTGAGTATCGTGGCAAACCTGCCTGAAACGTATGATATTGCTCCGCGATTAATGAAAATTTTGTCCACGGGTCCCTCTTCCAATACCGCGGTATTGAAAAATAAAAGTCCTATGCCGCTTCCGCTCCAATCGGTGGAATCCTCCAACGAGCAGATTCACGCGGAGTTGGTGTGCATTAAAGAAGGCTTTGAGTATGCCGTGGTGGTCACGCCGCTGGATATCCATGAAAATCATCGAGCCATCATCCGGATCTTCCCGAAAATGCCCGCCGGCCTGACGGAGGTGAAAACCTTTAAATTTTATGTATTTGCGAGCAAACAGGATCCGCCGGCTCAACCATAAAGCGTTCCCGTCTCAGAACTGCCTCATCTTTCGTCTCACGATCCAGCGTACTATCCGAATGGAGGATGTACTTCAACCGCGAATCGATGGTACAGCTAAGCGATGCTAATAACTCGCTGATGGCTAGTTCGACTGGCTGATATTCTGTGTGAACGCGGGCATCGTGTCTTCTAATTTAGCTTGTTCAGCATCCTCATATGGTCTCTAAATGCGTGATCTCTAACTCGAATTGATCAGGCTTAATCTCCGCCTTTTCTAAAATAACGTTTGATGGCCATCCCTTGAGCCATTCCTTGACCAAGTTAATATCATTCTTGTCTGTTTTGCATCCAAAGATAACTCTGGTCAGGAGCTCCTTTTTGAACGTAACGTTTGATGCTTGAACCTTTCGTCTGAAAATCCGAAACTCGTCCTCATGACTCCATTCATTAAATTTAGTGAAGATAAGGCTATTTATAAGTTCATCATCGTTGTTGCGTAATTTGAGATAGTTTAATTCAGGAAAAGAGGGAAGGTATTTGATCTTCTTGAAAGCAATTTTACCTTCATATCCAATACCGCTCTTATTCTGGTTTTCATATTCAAAACCACAAGGAACTTCCGTCGCTGAAAATTGGAACTCGATGGCAATACCACGGTGGCTATCGGCATAATAGGAGAACATGGGGATTGAATTATTTTTCGTGGAAAAACAACAGACGCTGGACCCTTCGTAGAGCTCTTTCTGGGTTTCTTTAAATAGAGTTTTAGTTATGCCTTTGAACAGGTTCAATAAATTTTTCTTAATAGAAGAGGTATTATTGATGACCTGCTTTAAATAATTTATCCAGTCTGCATCCGTAGAATTATTGGTATGCAAATTTAGATTACAGTCGAAGGGATCATTAAAATCCTTGGGAGTAGCATACCAAAGTTGGTTGTCCTCAAAAATTGACTTTGTAAATGGGTTCGGTTCATTTTCCCCTTGATAAAGAGATCGGTATTTATAGTACGACGTTGTCTGCTCGGCATTCTCGGAATCCTCACGAGGCTGGCCGTTTATAGGTTCGGCAATATCCCGTTGATTTTTATCAGGCGATAGGGTTGGCAATAGATTTCTCCGAAGCGGTGATCAAATTCATAATTTAATATTCCATTTATGCGCTATGTATAGGTAGCATTAATGCTCTTCATTTCGAAACCTTTTGGGAGCTACAAAAAAGTTTAAAATCTCTGAGGCAACTGCATTCTTCAACAAGGATAACCTATAATTAAGACCATTCTTTCACTCAAATTTATAAAATGGGTCATTGGTAAGCGGCTAAAGGGAACTTATGATGCGGTTTCCAGCGGGTCTTATTTTGTGAGGCGTATTCCCCCTCCCACCGAATCCTCTAGGTGATGAAACATGTGAGAATATGCTCAGAATAAGGTCCGAGAGTTTAATGTTTTTACGTAGAAAGAGGGCTCCTATAAAATGGTGATTGCCTTTTCCTACGCTCCGCGGAGGAGGATTTCTTCGGCGCAGCCGGTCATGCGGGTTTTGAGTTCGTTGAGGCGAGCAGAGGTGGTGCGGGGGAGGGTGCGGAATTTTTCCACAGGCAATGTGTCGCGGGGGATGAAGGCTTGGAGAGCATAGCGCTTGGAGCCGGCGATGATTTTTGCAATATCGTCCATTTGTTCATTGGAATGAATGGTTTCGATGACGGTGGTGCGGAACTCATAGTCTTTGGCGTGGGACTTGATCAGATCCACCGAGGTTTTTATTTTTCCAACGTCTGGAAAGCCGACGAGCTGGGCATAGCCGGATCGTCCAATTTTAACATCCATCGCCACGTAGTCCACGAGCGGAATCACTTGGGCGAGCAGGTCGGGGTTCGAGCCGTTGGTATCGAGCTTGACCGCGAATCCAAATTTTTTAAGGAAGTGGATGAACGCGGTGAGGTGGTCCGTACAGGTGGGTTCGCCGCCGGTGATGACCACGCCGTTGACCCAGTCTTTTTTAAACTTCGTGCAGGCAGCGTCCAGTTTATCCCAAGAAAGGCCCGGCTTTTGCCGGCCCATCAATGCGATGTTGTGGCAGAAGCCGCAGTTGAAATTGCAGCCGCTGGTAAAAAATACCGCCGCAAAATGCTTGGGATAATCCACCAACGAAGGTTTTTCAAGGTACGCATAAATTGGACTGGTATCGCTCATGGAATCTAAAAATCCTCCTCTTTAAATCTCAATCGGCCGGTTCCGGGCTTTAGAGCTGCGCTTCGGTGAGAACGGCCTGGATCATTTTAGGAGAGATGATGCCTTTGCCGAGGCTGGAATAGTCGGTCTGCAGTCCAAGATATTGATAGAGTTTGGCTTTTTTGCAGACGGAATCCTTTGCGCCGGGCTTCATGGTGTTGACGGGGATAAATTCCTTTTCTTCTGTACTCCACTGGGTCACGAGGATGGCGGGAATACGGGAAGGGTTGATGCACTCGGCTTCGGAGAAGGCCACGAGTCCATCCAGGGTTTCTACATCGAAATAGCGCTTTTCGAAGTCGGAGTATTCGGCTTTGGTTAGCAGTTTGTCGAGCCGTTGGTTGAGGGTGTGGCATTTGTCGCAGCCTTCTTTTCCGAAGACCCTGATCTGATATGTTGCAGTCATATTAAAATCCTTGTTGGGGGAGAGGGCCACTAAAGAGTGCAGAGAAAACAACGCGGTTCGGGCGATGTATGCTTTGCGCTCTCTCGGGGCCAAACTCTTAGTCCTGTTCTGAGGTGATCCGTTCTTGTTCTCCGCCATCGGCGGTCATGATGTTGTATTTGCCGGCATGGCGGGCGAGCAGCTCGCCGTAGCGTTTGGATTTGTTCCAGTTCTGAATTTTGCTGAAATAGCCAACCACGCGGGTTTCGCCCACCACTTCGGTGGAACCACATTCGGGGCACTGTTCGAGCAGGCCGCGGGTTTGATGCTGGCAGTGGTCGCAATACGTGAATTCCGGCGAGATACACACTTGGGCAGATTGTGTGCGGTGGAATATTTCGGTCATCAGGTGCGCAATGGAGTCGGAATCTGGGCGCTCTTCACCAATGAAGCAGTGGGTGATGGCTCCCGATTCGATCATGCTGTGATATTTGGATTGTTCGGTGATGCGGTCGACCAGCGAAACATCGGCCTCGGCAGCCAGATGAATGGAGTTGGTGTAATATTCGGCATCGGCGGGGCCTTTGACGATGCCTTTGGCTTCTTCGCCGAAGTAGATCAAATCGGATTTGGCCAGACGGCGTGCCGCCGATTCCGCGGGAGATTCTTCGAGCGTAATTTTCAAACCAAACTTCGCGGCCATCTTTTTGGCTTTCTGATACATGTGCGCGACGATCTTGAGTCCGAAACGCTGGGCTTCTTTGCTGTCGTGCAGCTCTTGGCCCATCAAGAATTTCACGGCATCGTTCACGCCAATCAGTCCGAGAATATAGGTGCAGTCTTCGAGATCGACGTAGGGTTTTCCATCGTTAGCAATTTTCCCGATCTGCCAGAGGGGTTGGCCAGGTCCGCTGAGCATCTCATGGGTTTTTGCTTTCTTTTGCAGGTGGGCCTCCACCGCCAGTTCCATGGTGCGGTCGAGTTCGTTGTAGAAGTTTTGTATCACATCGCCGTCGGTACGGGAGGCTCGATAAGAGGCCTGTGGAATATTAATGGTTACATTCTGGAAGCCGCAGAAGCGCATGCTTTCCGGATGTTTTAGCATCCGGTTATCGCTGATGGTGGTGCGCAGGCGGCAGCAGGCGGAGAGGGTGACTTCGTCGCGGTCGAAAATGAAGTAGGTGGACCCATTTTTGGATGCCAGATCGCAGGCTTCGCGGAAGATTTCGAACTGGGCAGGGTCTTCGTAGGTTTCATCGGAAACGTGGAAATCGCATTTCGGAAATTCGAAAATGCGGCCATGGGCATCGCCTTCAGAAAAAACCTGAAGCAGGGCGCGGCAAAAGTCCTGTGCTTCCTGGGTGTAGTCGGAATAGGTCACGATGGCTTCCCCGTTTTCTTCGAGGATCTCCGTCACGGCGGGATCATAGATGAGGCCGTCTTTCTCGTCGGAAATCTCGCGGAGTACGAGGCGTTTTCCAAGGGTTGGATCCATGTAGTATAGATCCATGAGTTTGTTTCCGCCGGAGTCGGTTTCGTTGCGAAGCTCTTCCGCGAGTCCAGTAATGGACCCGTCTTTCAGGCGCATCTGGTAGTGGCCGCCTGGTCCAATGGCCGGAACCGTTTTTAGATAGGACGGGACGCCGGAATGAATATTGAAGTCGAGAAAGAGCGTCTGCCCCCCGCGGGAGAAGGCATTCTGCGAACCATTAAAAATGAGCTCCTGCGCAATTTGCTTCAATTCCTTGGCATCCATTCCGACGAGGAGTGGTGCGTAGAGAATGTTGATGTATGCAATGCCGAGTGCGCCGGCATAGTTGGACTGCATCGATGCCAAGAAGGTATTAAGGTGTCCGGTGAGTACGGAAGCGGAGCGGGCTGGTTTGGAGGAGGTGTTGAGATTAATCAGTCCGGTTAATCCGTATTTCTTTACATATTCAATGGAATGCGAAGAGCAATAGACCCGAGTCGGATAGCCGAGATCGTGTACATGTACGGCTCCGGTATCGTGAGCGCGTTTCACTTCTGGGCTGAAGATGGTGTCGAGTGCCCATTGTTTCAGCACCAGTTCGGCGATGCCCAAGTTGACGGCTTCCGGATTGTTGTTCACGATGTTCGAATTTTCGGTCGATTTGCTGAACATCAGCTTTTCGAGATAGTCCTTAGAAATGCGGTAGAGGGACAGATCGCGCAACTGTTGGGAGAATCCGCGCTCCATGAGTTCGTTGTTGACCAGCTCGCGGATGAGCGGGGTGCCAATGGTGGTCATATCACCGCCAATGATGCGGTTTTCAACCGATTTGGCCACGTTGATCGCGAGTTCGACGGAGAGGTCCGTTTTGTCGAGAATCTGTTTAACAATGTGTTTGCGGTCCCAAGGCAGGTTGACACTTTGGGAGGTGGATTCAACCAGGAGAAGGGAGGCGTCGGTTACATCAACCTTTTTGGCGGAGCTGCCACGAACACGGATATTGCGCCGGGCGATCTGGCGTTGTTTGCGGTAGCGCTTATAGGTGGCGACCACGAGTGTTTCACCCTGTTCGGCGAGTGCAATTTCCACCAGGTCCTGAACGTCTTCAATTTGTGGAATGCGTTTGCCGTTATCGTCCACGTGGACATAGAATTCGCTGGTGGTTTGGTTGAGCTGTTGAATAACTTGGTCCGTGACGTTGGATGCAAGACCTTCATTTTTGGGAAGATCTTGTTTGCGTGCGACATCTTCGACGGCGCGGTCGATCGCCCATTCAATTTTTTGCCCCCGGAATGGAACAACGAGCCCGGAACGCTTTTGGAATCCGTCAAATGCGGCCTTCGGTCTTTCTCGCGACATATTTTTCCCCTGAAATAATAAAAATTAAGTGGTGTTTAAGCGTCAATTTCGCGCTTAACGAGGATGGAAGCTATGCCATCTGAAGTATGTCTGTCAAGAGTGAGATACCACATCTTGTGGTTTTTGCTAAAAAGGCTCTTTTTGTAGGAAATGAAAAATACTTGGATTTGAAGGATATTTTAGGGGGGGGATGGCGTAGGAACTGCTATGTATAGTCTTTCTATTTTAACCTTCTTTTACACTAAGGAAATAAAATGATGCCAAGTGGGTTAAGTTTCGTGGATATCGTGGTTCTGATCGTGATCATCCTATTCGCATGGGGCGGCTTTCAGCGCGGTTTTGCCGCACAGGTTGCTTCGATCCTCACCGCTCTATGTTCGGGACTTTTTCTATTTTTTGCTTATCCCCTGTTGTTCAACTATTTCGGAACTATTTTTCGGGGGGTTGAAAAGACCTATCTCATGTGGATCATTCTGGCGACCCTCGTGATATTGGGCATTGCGCTCTATGTGCTCGTCAGTAAGTTGCTGGCGGGGCTGCTCGTGAAGCGCTTTTCAGAGCGTTCAGATGGCATGTGGGGCCTGATTCTTGGTTTTATTCGGGGAACCCTCATCGTGTTGTTGATGATGATTCTGATGGTGATGCTGGATCGGTCGGGCACCATATACGATAAATTCAACGTGAAGTCCTATGCGGGTCGCTTCGTGTGCTTTGAGATGGTGCCGCATATTCAGCCCCGGTTTACGGCGCTGTATGAAGGTAAAATTCCAGAATGGAAGGCCGATCTGCTTCAGCGAGAAGAGGCTGTCTTTGAGGAATAAAGCGATTTAGGAGTGGTCGGGTTCTTGCAATTTCTGATCGTCTCTCCGTTGAACAATTTTCAGAAATTGAAGTTGGGTTCCAAATTTGCTCATCAGTATAAGGGCTGCCGCCGCAAGAAATAGGGACAGAATGCATGAGATCACCCATTGGGAGATGGCGCTGTAAAGCACGCTAACCGCGGCTGTGGCGAAGAGCCAAAGGCAGAGATTCCGTCGTATACGGACTTTTTTTTGCCAGCAGATGCGCTGCTTTTCTTCAAACGCCTCGTGCAGGAAACGGGTGGGGTTTGTCTTTTTTATTCTGGGTGATTTCATTTTTATACATTCCAACGAATCATAAACTAGCGGTTTTTCTTAGTAACTTCAACATTCGACTTAGCATTCGGAGCGTGGAGCGGGCCGGACGTGTTCGGACATCCCCATTCCTTGCGGAATCGCAGTTGATTTTAGCTCGCGCTTTAGCTAATATTTTCTTTCGCGAAAGAAAGTCGAGCATTCGACGTTAACCCATGAGTTTGCGCTCATGATGGGCGTGCCCAGCGGCTTGGCTTCTTTCTGAATATCCTGATTATTACGCCCGGCAACGTGTGCGGCAGGGCGGATTATCCCGACGTTAATGGCCGAAAAATATGAAATACATCCTCCCCATTATGAGTACGATCCTCCTTTTTTCTTCCATCGCTCATGCAGACAACGAGAACTTTGTTACTCAGTCTGTCAGGCAGATTAAAAAAGGAATCGAAGACAAGCATCCCTCTGCATACTACATTCTTGCGCATAAACTATTTGTGAAGGGCCAAAAGGAGGAGGCTGTATTTTGGTTCTACACGGGGCAAATTCGTTATCGCTATCACTTAGCGGTTCATCCCGATCTGGAACCCTCTGGAGACCCCGCCCTTTTCTCCTCTTTTACGGAAGTGATCGGCCGACCCATTAATGAATTTGCATTTGGTGATCTTCCACAGATATTAGAAATCATCACAAAATCATTGGAGTGGGATCAATCTCATTCCAATGGCTTTACGCCAAAAGAGAAAGATCCCGAGCAATACGAAGAGGTGATTTCTGGATTAAAGAGTCTGCAATCCTGGATTCTCGAAGAAGGGGATTCGATTAGAAAGCAGCGGAAACAAAAGGGGCTGGAAAATAGAACTTAACACGGGAATGAAACCTGGCTGCCGCGTAATGGCTCCTCTTTTTTACCCCGCAAAACCAAGGGCCTGCATTTTATGTGGGTTTGCCGCGATAGGTCTTTCTCCTGCGTTTGCAGGTCCGCACCCGTTCCGACTGCCGATCATCGGTCGCTCGCCGAGTGGGCCGATCTCGTTCGCCGAGAACGGCGCCTGGCTTTTGGCGATGCCATGGGGCGGAAAATAGTCACCCCCGAGCGGGGTATGTATTGCCCCGAGTCCTGACGTAAGGTATCTTTTTCAGCATTAATTTTTATTCCCGTAGGCTGATTTCTTCATTTTTGAGGGTGACTTTCTAAGGGGGCGGGAAATAGGATTGTTTGACGTTAAGCCCCATTAAAAATGTTAAAAATAAGGGTACGTGCTAGATCATAAACCATGGCCATGATTCCCAAAGAGACGATCGAAGAGATCCGCGCACGATGTAGCATCGTGGACGTGGTCGAGGCCTATCTGCCCGAACTGCGCCGCCGCGGTTCCACTCACAAATGTAACTGCCCGTTCCATAAAGAAAAAACGCCGTCCTTCACTGTCAACGACGGCCGTCAGGTGTTCCACTGCTTCGGCTGTGGGGCCGGGGGCGATGTCTTCCGCTTTGTGATGGACTATGAAAAGATCGATTTTGTGACGGCCGTCAGTGTGCTCGCCGAGAAAGTTGGCGTGGAAATCGTTTACGAAGGCGGACAACCCGATAAAAGCGGGAATAAAGATGTGCTCTATAAATTGCATACCGAGGCGGCCGCCTTTTACCACCGTATGCTGGTGGATGGTGCCGAAGGCGCCGAAGCCCGGCGCTATATGGAAGAGCGCGATCTCCCCCTTGAAATCATTAAAGAATTTCAGATTGGCTATGCCCCGCAAGGCTGGGAGCAACTCCTCGGCCGTGCCCTTAAAAAGGGATACACGGCGGAGCAACTCGAGGCCGCCGGGCTCGTGGTTCCGTCCGATCGGAATGGGCAGACCAGCCACTACGATCGCTTTCGCAATCGGATCATGTTCCCGATCTGCGACCAGATGGGTCGGGTGATCGGCTTCAGCGGCCGAATCATGAACAAGGCGGAAAAGGGCGCAAAATATGTGAATAGCCCAGAAACCCTGCTCTTTAAAAAGAGTCGCGTGCTTTTTGCATTCGATAAAGCCCGTAAGCCGATTGTGGAATCGCGTCAGGCCATTGTGGTGGAAGGGCAAATCGATGCCATTCGCTGCCATCAGGCTGGCCTTGACAACGTGGTGGCCTCGCAGGGCACCGCACTGACCGAGAACCATGCCCGCATGATCAAGCGCTATGCCGATGAAGTGATTCTCGTGCTCGATGCCGATGCTGCCGGGCTGAAGGCCGCGCTTGCCTCCTCGGAAATCTTTATTGCGAACGAGCTCAGTGTTCGTGTGGTCACTCTTCCAGACAAAGAAGATCCCGATTCGCTCATTAAAAACAGCGGGAAAGAGGTCTTGATCCAATTGATTAAAGAAGCGCCGGACGCGCTCGATTTTCTGATCGATTCGTTCCAACGTTCGGAAAATGTTGAAACGGAGGCCGGGCGGATGCGGGTGGTGAAAGCCGTGCTCCAGTTTATCAGTCATTGTCCCGAAGCCGCTCGCCGCGATCCGATGATCCGATCTGCCGCGGACCGATTGAATATTTCTCCTGCCGCCCTCCAACAAGATCTGCGCCGTGCCAAACCGCAACGCCCCGTGAAGAATCGGGTGGATGAGGACGATATTCAGCGCCCGGTGGTGCCGCAGAAAAGCTATCCGCGTCAGGAAACGGCCCTGCTGGAACTGTTGATACACTACTACCACGATGTTCATCCACTCGTGCACGATTTCCTGCCCCCCGGTCATTTGACCGATCCCACCTGTAAAGCGCTCATTGAAATTCTGATGTTGGATCCGCCGGAAATGCTGACCGAAGGGTTCCACGAATTCGACGAGTCGACGCAGAAAATTATCAGCAAGGTGCAGGTGCAGGAATCGCGAACGATTGATGCGGAAACCACGCCGGTTGAGTTGGCCCAGCGCTATATTCTAATCTTCTGGGAGCGCGCGCTTAAGCGAGAGCAGGCCACGCTGAGCACGCGGTCCGACCTTTCAAACGAAGAACGTTTTGTGGAAACCACCCGGATCAAGCAGGATCTTCATTCCATTGCCCAAGGCTGGGAAGAGGCGCAACCCATGCTGGAAATTCGTCTTCATAAAGAGATCGAATTTTAAGGCAGGCATCCCGTTCGTTTTGTCGAAGGGATCATGGGGCGTATGCCCCAAAAAAATCCAATCCGGGGAACGAATTCCAAGGATTGGATGTCTATCGATAGCCTGACCAACCACTAATCTTTAGTGCGACCAATTGCTTTGTAAATGAGGGCTCCAAGGCATGCGCCGATGATCGGGGCAATCCAGAATAGCCAGAGCTGGCTCAGCGCCCAAGTGCCCTGGAAAATGGCAACCCCGGTCGAGCGGGCAGGATTCACCGAGGTATTCGTGACGGGAATACTGATCAGGTGAATCAGTGTCAGGCAAAGGCCGATGGCAACGGGGGCAAGGCCTGCCGGAGCGCGTTTGTCGGTGGCGCCCATAATCACGAGCAGGAACATGGCGGTCATCACAATTTCACACACCAACGCCGCCGTCAGCGAATAGCCGCCGGGAGAGTGTTCGCCGAACCCGTTCGAGGCAAATCCGCTCAGGGTGGCATCAAATCCTTCTTGGCCACTGGCAATCACAAAGAGCACGCCCGCCGCGGCAATGGCGCCCAGCACTTGGGAAACAATGTATGGGCCGAGTTGTTTGGCCGGAAATCGTCCGCCCACACATAAGCCCACCGAGATGGCCGGATTGAGATGGCATCCAGAAATGTGGCCAATGGCAAAGGCCATGGTCAGCACCGTGAGACCGAAGGCGAGGGACACCCCAAGCAGGCCAATTCCAACGGCGGGAAAGGTGGCGGCCAATACCGCGCTTCCACACCCGCCGAGTACCAACCAGAATGTCCCAAAGAATTCTGCTGCATATTTATTCATCCTATTTTCTCCTTTATTTATTTTTACTCACTTTTCTTTTAAAGGGGGATCTATTTTTTATTACTAAAAAGTAAGTCTACAGTTTTGGTCCTATTTGACAACCGTGCATGTTTTAGAATTTTTCAGGAGGAAAAGGGCCCCCAAAAATGCGCGGTTTGGAACCCTTTTCCCTTTCCAAGCCTTGGGTTCCTAGGCGGCTCCACCTTTTATTGAAGGAGCTTTTTTTCGGGCGGCTTCGGCCTTGTTGTTGACGGGCCCGTTTCCCGAGGAGCGGCAGAGGGATCGGTTCTATCGGGCATTGGCAGTGCGGGCCGCGCTCGTTTTCGTTTTAATCCCTTTGGTTTCCATGCATTGCATTTCTTGCATAACAGCGGGGCAATCAGTATAAACTGCGCCTTTTCGCTCATTTAGAAACGGGACCGAATTATGACCTCCAGTGAAATCCGCCAATCTTTTTTTGACTTCTTCGAGTCGAAGCAGCACACCATTGTAAAATCGGGTAGCCTGCTACCAGATGCCCCGAACCTGCTTTTTACCAATGCCGGGATGAATCAGTTTGTGCCAATTTTTCTCGGCCAAATGAATTGCCCCTATACGCCGGGCCGCGCTGCCGACACCCAGAAATGTATTCGGGCTGGTGGCAAGCATAACGACCTCGACGATGTGGGGCTAGATACCTATCACCACACCTTTTTCGAGATGCTCGGCAACTGGTCATTTGGCGACTACTTTAAAGAAGAAGCCATCGACTGGGCTTGGGAGCTCATTGCAAAGGTCTGGGGATGTCCGAAAGAGCGCCTCTATGCCACCTACTTTGGTGGCGACGATAAAGGCGAGGCCGACCTCGAAGCGCGCGACCTTTGGTTGCGCTACCTTCCCGCAGAACAGGTGGTGCCGGGAAATCGCAAAGATAATTTTTGGATGATGGGCGACACCGGCCCCTGCGGCCCGTGCTCCGAGCTGCACGTGGATCTCACTCCAAATGGCGATTGTGGTCCGGGCATGGTGAATGCCGACAGTGCTGACTGCATTGAAATTTGGAACCTTGTGTTCATGCAGTTCAATGCCGGATCCGATGGATCCTTTGCTCCGCTTCCGGCGCAGCATGTGGACACCGGTATGGGCTTCGAGCGCGCGTGTTCCATCATCCAGTGCACCAACGGGTTTACTGATTTTTCCGGCGTCATCTCTAACTACGAAACCGATGTCTTCACGCCGATTTTCCAAGGATTGGAAAAAATGAGCGGCATGCAGTATACCAGCACGCTGCCAGCCGATGCCGCCAAACAGTCCGAGCAGGAAAAGGTGGATGTGGCCTTCCGCGTGATTGCCGACCACATTCGTTGCCTTTCATTCTCCATTGCCGATGGCATCATTCCCGCCAACGAAGGCCGGGGTTATGTGTTGCGCCGCATTCTCCGCCGCGCCGTTCGGTATGGTCGTACCCTCGGATTCACCCAACCCTTCTTCTATAAACTGGCCGATACCGTCGTTGAAAGTTTCGGCGAAGCCTTCCCGGAGCTACGGACCAGCCACGACCGCATCAGCAAAACGCTGAAGGCGGAAGAGGAATCCTTCAACCGTACGCTCGACAAAGGGCTCGAGATGTTCGAAGCCATCAAACCCATCAATCAGCAGATTGTCGGGGCCGATGCCTTCAAGTTGTACGATACCTATGGCTTCCCGCTCGATCTCACCGAGCTGCTGGCCCGCGAGCGCGGTATGACGGTGGATACCGCCGGATTTGAAGACCGGATGAGCGAGCAGCGCGAGCGCGCCCGTTCCGACCACGCGTCTAAGAAATCTATTGTCACCGTAACCGGTGGCGCATTGGATGTGGAAGCCACTCCCTTTGTCGGGTTTGATTCTGATCCGGTTCGCACCGAAGTGGTTGAAATGCTCGATCACCAGACACTGGTCCTCAAAACCTCTCCTTTCTATCCGGAATCGGGCGGTCAGCAGGGCGATCTGGGCGAGATCAAAGGGCGGGACTTTGACTTCAACGTAACCGATACGCAGAAAACGCCGGAAGGAGTGATTCTTCACCGGGGCGAGCTTCGGCATGGTACGCCGAGTAAAGGAGAGCCCGTTATTGCCAGCGTCAACCGGCATCGTCGCGGCCAAGTTCGGCGCAACCATACGGCAACACATTTGCTGAATGCCGCATTGCGCAAGGTGGTGGATGCCAATATCAAGCAGGCTGGATCGCTGGTTTCCAATACATACCTCCGTTTTGACTTTAATCATTTTGAAGCGCTGAGTCCGCAGCAGATTCGCAAGATCGAGCAGGTGGTGAATCACGACATCATGAAAAATACCGAACTCCAAACGGTGGAAATGGCCTTGGCCGATGTTCAGAAATCGGGCGATATTCAGGCGATATTCGATGATAAATATGGCGACCTCGTTCGGGTGGTCTCGGTGGGGAATACCAGCACAGAACTTTGTGGCGGGACCCATGTTCAGTTTACCGGCGATATCGGCCAGTTCCGCATCACCTCCGAATCGTCCGTGGCGTCAGGAATCCGTCGCATCGAAGCGGTGACGGGTCTCGAAGCGTTGAGCTGGGCTTCCGAAGAACACGAGTTGCTTTCTAACTTGAGTCAGAGCCTCAGCGTGAAAGCCGCGGAGCTTCCTGAGCGGATCAAGGCAATGGCCGAGCAGGTGAAGACGGCGGAAAAACAATGGAAAGAACTTCAGATGAAAGCCGCCATTTCCAATGTCGACGGGTTGGTTGATCAAACGAAAGAGGCTGGTGGAGTGCAGGTGCTCGCGGCGGAGCTTGGTGAAATGCCGATGGATGCGTTGCGTCAGGTGCTCGACGGTCTGCGCCAGAAAATTGAAAGTGCGGTCATTGTCATTGGCAGTTCAAATGAGGGTAAAGCGTGCCTCGCGGCCAGCGTTTCAGCAGACCTCGTGGGTCAAGGCCTTCATGCCGGTAAGTTGATTGGTCAAATTGCAAAAATCTGCAACGGCGGGGGCGGGGGTAAACCCGATAAAGCCCAAGCCGGTGGCAAAGATGGATCTAAAGTCGGCGAAGCCATTCAGGCCGTGGTCGGCATGGTCGAGCAGATGAACGCCTAAGTCAAAATCCTCCAACCCATCCGGATGCAGGCCCAACCTGTCCGGGGGTGCGGGGGAAGCTTCCCCGCACGGTATACCGGCCCGAGAACGAGGCCTTTAGATCTTTTTGCATACCTTGGCGTTGGCCTTTAAGCCCGCGCATTCTGTCAATCAAGTGCCTTTGCGGGGTTCTAAGTAGGATGGGGTTTTGCATCAGAACGAAGGCTTGAATCAGCCCTTCGTTCTGCTGAACCGCGGTACTTCCGCGTATCTCAAAATTCCCACCATTTCGTTACCTGCCTGTCAACAGGCTCCTGCTTATTTTGAGTGCTGTTGTGGGTATCTTGATGGTCAGTTTCACCTTGGTGACGTTCATACGAAAGGAAGCGTTTAGACGAGGCCGAGGCTAACCGTCGAGATGGATGGAATGTTTTCCGCAGATTCGAACTTGGCGTCGGAACCGCGTCGCTGCCTGTCCCGCGGAGCTCCAATGGAAGGGGTATGGCTTAAACGAAACGATGCGGAGAATTCCGCCGGTTTCGGTCTCCTATTCCTCCGCCGTCTCTTCAGACTCGCCCGTTATTTTGTCGGTGACTTTTCCGATGCTGTTCGTGATGCCGCTGGCGAGGTCGCCCAGAGCGCCCAGTCCAAAGGATCCAATATTTTTGACGGTATCTCCGGCAAAGCCCGTTGCATTGCCAATGGAGCTGATCAACGCTTCGTAGAAGGTATTAAAGACCGTTGAAGAGGCTTCGGAGATGCTGGTCCCACCATCCTTTTTACCAATGTCATTCATTTCGATGTCGGGTAAGGGAAGGGGGATAGCGGGCAGGGCCGAGAGCTTGGCGCTAACCAATCCTTTGGTGATCAGAATATGTTCGATAATCACTTTCTGGCCCTCTTGAGCATCCGAATCTTTTTCACTTTGAGGGTGGATCTCGTCGCGGCGTACGATGACCTGCTCAATCTCCTTTTGGAGTGCTTTAATATTGTCGCTTTTTATTTTGCGCTCATAGCGGATGCGCGGACGGGAAATGAGAATATCTTGAATCACTAAGGTGTCGGTTTGGAGCGAGTCCAACTGCACCTCGAGGCGGAGTTCCTCGAGATTGATAAGATCACGCTTTGAAAAGGTGGGCGGATTAGAAATATGAAGCCCCTTCATTTGAAGCAGCCCTTTTAGTGGTTCGAGGGACAGCCAATTTAAAACCAGCAGTTCCATCGGAGCATTTGGATCAATTTCTTCTTCGGCGTCATTTTCTTGGCTGGCCAGCGGATTAAGTTTGTTGAGAGACGCCAGCCGCTCCATGGGTTTCAGAATGCCCAGGGTATCCTTCATTAAGGAGAAATTTTCATTGGTAGAGGAGACGGGCAGTTTTAGATGTACGGTCAGATTGGTGACGACCAACTGATGCAACACGATGGGTTGTTCTGAAAGTGGAATCGGATTGGATTTCATTTCGGATTCAACCGTTTCTTTTTGCACCACTTCGGGTTGATCCGAAGGCGAGGGGATAAATGGCAGGAATTGATGTTGAAGCGCCGCCACATTGCCGCTTTCTTCGGTCTGCTCCAGGTTCAACTTGGGGGAATCAATAAAAATGTGGTCGATAATGATTTGGTCGGAAAAAATGGAGGCGGGTTGAATCTCGATTCCAATATGGGCCAAATGGAACAGATTGGTGGCGAGGAAGCCTTTTACATTGGGAATGGTGATGTTGTTGATCTGAAGGTTTCCCTCCACCAGCTTAATCAAGATTTCATCGATCTGTGCAATCACGTGCGGCTCTGTTGCAGTGGAATTCGTTGCCGTGCTGTCGAGCAGTTGAACCTGAAGGTCATCCACCAGAAGGTTATGGAGCTCAAACGGCGGGGCGGCGGGACTGGCCGGTGCGGTCGTTGACTCCGGTCGGGCTGCAAGCTCGGGCATTTCGGGAATCGGATAGGTTGGGATCCGATCGATAAATCCGTTCGCGATCTCGATGAAGGCGGATAGGGTATTCGCGTCTGGATTGAGCTCAAGAAAGGCATAGGGCTGTTTAATTTGAATGTCCTTAAACACCAAGGTTTCCGCGCCCAACGAGTCCGGATCGAAATCAACATGAATACCCTCTAACGAGAAGAGATTGGGGGTATTTAGCCGTTTCGGGTTGGTGAAATAGAGGTGATCGAGCTGGAGGCTTCCATCTTCTAAAGACACGACCAATTGGTTCAGACCAAAGTGTACGCTCAGATCGGGATCGCCGATGTTGACGACATGAAATTGTATATCTTCGATGGTAATCGGGCCTAAAATGATTTCTTTTGCCGGGGCCGCATCTGGTTCCGGGGCACCCTCGAGCCGCGTCCTTTCATGGGTGGCGGCGGTTTCCAGGCGGTTGGTCGGAAGCTTCGCGAGGAGTGTCTCAGCAATTTTAAGGAACTCACCAAGGGTGTCGGTCTCTGGATTATATTCCACAAACACATGCGGTTTGCGAAGGTGGATGGCGTGGATGTTTAAGGGCCCGGAATAGATCCCTTCCGGCTCCAGCAAGAGGCTGAATTGTTCCAGAGAGAAAAGGTTGGGCGTTTCCAGTCGGCCGGGGTTGCTGATGTAAAGTTGGTCCAGCTGCACCACGCCGTTGGTCATGCTGACTGAAAGCTGTTTAAAGCCCATTTCGAGATCAAGCTGTTTATGGTCTGTATTCGCGAGATGGAATTTCACATCGTTCAGCACCAGCGATTCCACCACGATCACTTTAGGAATTTTATCCTGATTCTTTTCGGCCTTCTCCGCGGCTTTTCTTCGTTTAATTTCCTCTTGCTTTGGATCCGGCGGGTTCGCCGGGGCAGAAGGATCGTGGCCGATAAACTCCTGAATGCTGAGGATGAATTCATTAAGGTTATCGGTCGCGGAGCTTTGCTCGTAGATAAAATGAGGGCTGTTGATCGTGACTTGATGGACCACCACGGTTTGGGAAAAGAGGGATCCCATATCAAGGGCGATGTCTAGGCTGGCCAAGGAGACCGCATTCGACTGACCAAAGGTATTCGGATTCGCAATGGCAAAGTTCGAGAGGTGAAAGGTTCCCTTTCTTGGGTTGATTGAGAGCGAGTGGATCGTGAGAGGTGTTCCGAGTGCTTTTGTGCCGATATTCTGGGCAATAAGCTTAACCGTTGGGCCTAACCAGAATAGCACCGTTAATGTGACGAGAACGATTAAAAGGACGGTGGCACCGAATAGAATCTTAAGGATCTTTTTCAACTTCATAATCAATTTCCTATCCCTTTTTATTTTCAATGAAAACCGAAGCAATATTTCCAGCCCTTGGAAAGGGGATTCCATGAAAAGGACCCCCCCCAAAGGACGCGTTTTCCAATCCCAAGAAGCGTAAGACCTCCGATGGGCAATGTATACGTGAATGTGTGCAGAATAATTGGGCGGGTAGACTGTAAGTTAAAATGCCCCAAATTTTTGAGTTCAATGTATCTCATGCCGTTACTTCCTTTATGAACAATTCTTCAGCGGTTTTAAAATTTAGTATTTTACGGGGATACCGGTTGATCCAATTCTCTATTTTTTGAATGGCGGCAACGGTATACCGGCCGATATCGCAACCCTTTGGAATAAATCTGCGTATGATCCGGTTGGCATTCTCATTAGACCCGCGCTCCCATGATGAATACGGATGAGCATAGTAGAGGTGAGATCGCTCTGATTCCCCGAATACAGAGGCCTCCAGAGCTTCGTAATCGAGGAACTCACTGCCATTATCGGCCGTGACGGATGCGAACATAACTTTGAATGCCTCTTTGCCCTCGGAGCGCTCAATTCCATTGATGGCGCGGAGCACTGAGGCCTGAGTTTTATCTTTGATCTTACGGATAATCAGCTTGCGGGTTTTGCGCTCGATTAGCGTCAGCAG
>JBAHZU010000058.1:0-8822 GCA_037132875.1 Pontiella sp. | reverse complement strand
GTGCTCATAAATTGTTCCCCAATGTCATTAGATATAGCAGGTTAAGCGTATGTAAAAAAGGGCTAACAAGTTACCTCTTGATCTTTTGTCTGATGTTCATGCGACACGACCTCATCTTTCGGGCGGTCCTCAAACCTTTTTTGGCGATCCATGGGTCCGCATGCGGCCGGCGGCGCATTCAATTTTTCATAGGGCCTCCGATTCATTGCTGTATTGATGTCGGGGTCATGGATTGGGGGTGCGATAGCTGGATAGGTCCGTGAACAGGGAGTCGGGCACATACCCATTTGATCTTCTTTTTCACGAATACGGATTTCCGTTGCAGCTGAAATTTCGGACAAGTTGCGAAACGCTATGGCAAACGGTGATATGGAGGCTTAATACCATCATTAATACATAATTCTTCATAAACCCGCCTTAGCTTTCGCAGTAGTCCCACATATACCAATCACCACCACCGGCCACCCAAGTTTCATCGGACACATCCGATTCGCTCTCATCACCATAGTTGTCGACTACAGTTATTGTTATGTCAAATGACACTGTACCATTAATCTCTGCTATTCCCGCTTCATATAAACGACATGGTTGTGCGGCTCCTTCATACATTCTTCCCCCTAGGGTGAGCGTACCTGTTGAGGATCCAGAAAATGATCCGCCGACTCCATGCACCAATAGTGATCGAGGGAGGGTCGTAGTTGTTACAGATCCCTGTAAAACAATGATACCGACGCCGCAATCACCTCCATAAGTTGCAGTGGAAACCATGTGATATGCTATCCATAATCTCCTTACCTGTTGATCCGTAGTCCGCACCCATTTCCTCCGTTCAAAATGAGTGCTGATTATCGGCTAATTAATCGGTAAGTGTAGTTGTCGTTGGTTGGTAAATGTAGTTGTCGCTAGCCAGCTACAAACCGACGGCTATATCTGCTATACCAGCTGGCTCAACGATGAGAAGCATTCCGCTAAAAAAGAAAAAATCATCCACGCCTCCTGCTGGGCGCATGCACGCCGCAAGTTTGTTGAGGCCGGAGACTCGATCTCTCGTAAAATCGTCAAACTCATCGCCAAGCTCTATCGAACGGAAACAGAGTTACGAAAAAATCCCGAACTTGATCGAGTAACTCTTCGGCAAGAGCAATTCCGGCTGATACTAGAAAAAATAGATACCCACGGGTAAACCCGTGGGTATCTATATATTCATATTGTTAAAAACAAACTTTAACTTACCTCTTCGAGCAAACATAGGAACGTCAGATTAACTTCGACAGACTGCTAGGACTAGGAGATGGAATACGATCTGATGCCTTGGTTGGGGTGATTGAACTACCTGAATGGCTAGGTAGGCGCTGGGGGGGGGGGGTGCTATTTTTATCCCATACTTCGGAAAGTGGATTGTACAAGGGGTATCGTTGGTATCCATAGATTGAGAATGAATCATTAATGAAAATTAATTGGAGAAAGTGATGAAGAATGAGATGGGGACTTTATTTTTCTGGGCAACAGTGGCGCTTTTTAGTGCTTCGGGCGTACAGGCCCAATTGACTTGGGACCCGGCGCTGGATGGCGGTGTAACCGGTGGGACCGGAGTTTGGGATGGGGCGGCTGCAAACTGGTGGGATGGAGCAGCCAATAGTACGTGGATTAATAATTCCAATGCCGTGTTTGGCGGTGTCGGCGGTGGCTCGGTCACGATTGCATCGGGATCGAGCATTTTCGTGAACGACTTGACCCTGAATTCGGGAGTTGGCAAGTACTCCTTCTTACCGGAGACGGATAATGAAGGATTTTCGGTTAATCCGGGAGCCGTCTGGACAATCAATACGAATGAACTCGAATTCATTGGAAATCAGGCGAATGATTTTAAGCTGATGATGCCCTCTGTGGGAACATTGACCGTGATCGGCTCCGGCACATTGGATGGCGGAGAAAGACAGAATGATGCCGACTGGGAGGTTTCTGGATCAACACTGGATGTTCAGGGGACGCTCACAGTCCGCGGGCATCCGCAGAATGTGGGTCAGTTTTCGACGGTTAAGATGGGGGATGGAACTACCTATATCCATGAGCGCGCTGCTGGTCAGACCTATACAAACGACTGGGAACTTGTGGCCGGTGAGGTTACCTTTACTAGACGTTTTAATGTTAATATGACCTTTGATGGAGAATTTAGTGGTGCCGGTAAGGTGGTTGCGAAAAATTTAAATGGATATTTGTTCACATTGAACAATACCAATAATACGCACAGTGGCGGCATCGGTGTCGATGGTGGAGATTCCTCAGGGGATACCAGGTTTTCGATCGGAAACCCAGCTGTATTGGGCGCGGTACCCGCAACGCTGGATCCGGATAATATTATTTTACGTAATGGCGGTTTGTTGTTAATGCGATCACAATCGATTGTGCTGGAAGCCACGCGAGGAATTACGATTGAAGGAAGTGGCGGAGTCGTGAATTCAACTGCGCCGCACACCATCCTGGGTCCGATTACAGGGGATGGTCAGTTTCTAGTTGGCCGTAATGACGGCTATGCTAACTCCGTGACACTTCATTCTGTGAGCAATGATTACACCGGCGGAACATATATCAGAAGTGGAAAGATTATTTTAGGCGTCGACAATGCAATGCCGACCAATGGGGTTCTCAAACTTGGTTATGAGAACCGGCCTGGGCGTCTGGAGATGAATGGTTTTAATCAGACCATCACGGGGCTGCAGACGGGAGGTTGGTCCACAAAGGAGATTTTGAACAACGGTGGTGTTCCATCCACCCTAACAATTAACAATGACAGCAATTATATCTATGGTTCCAACTTTGCTGGCTCGAATGATATTCACATCGTAAAAGACGGCCTTGGCCGCATGGAGTTTTCGCGTACCGGAGCATTCACTCATGCTCCGGCATCGATTACAATTAACAGCGGCGTGTTTTCTTTGAATAGTACTGATCCCGATCTTGGTCTGATTACTGTTAACAACGGAGGAACATTGATGGGTAAGGGGCTGATTAATGAGGTGGTGTTCAACTCCGGATCTAAGCTTTCCCCCGGTTACTGGGTGGGTAGCATCCAATTTTCCGGCGATGTGGATCTTTCCAATATAACTGCAGACAATGCGAATGGACTGAGTATTGCCTTCAATGAAGGCGTGATCGATCAGATTCTTGCACCCAATGGCACGGTGACCATTGGTATGACAGCATTGGGATTCAGCGACTTCGAATTTAAAGATAATTATGGGCTCACCAATGGAACCTATACGATCATTGAGGCCGCCAGTATTTCTGGTTCGTTGGATTCTTCCGATCTGTCCGGCCCGGTTGGCGGAAAAGGAGCAACCGGTACGCTGTCGATTTCCGACAATACGGTTGTGCTGACGGTGACGGCCGGCGATTATTCCCCATTCGGTCTGTGGGCAGCAGGTCATAAATTATATGGTGAGCAGGCTGCGGGCAATGCCGATCCGGATAATGATGGTTATGATAACCTGCAGGAATTCGCCCATGGTGGTGATCCCACCAATGCCGCTATTATTGGTTATGTTCCAACGATTGGAACTTTGGAAGAAGATGGAACGAGCTGGCTCACGCTGGCATATGGCTACCGCTCTTCTACAAACTCCGGTGTCTCTTACGAATGTCTAACCTCTGACTCGTTGCTTTATTCGGACTGGACGAATGCCGGCATCACGACGCTGGGAAGCAACACGCTGAATGAGACATTTAATATGATCACCAATGGGATTCCGATGGACGGAACTGTAGATTTCCTTGGTGTATTTCTTGAGAAACAAGAATAAGCATTCTGTAAAAGAAACGAAAGTTGGGCCGGGAGTATTTTAAAAGACTCTCGGCCTTTACATTCTGACCGAGGTGGTTATCGGAACAGATGGTAAAAAATAAACTGTTATCGGAACCGATTTTGTTGGATGGGGATTAGAGATTTATCCATCTCCTGTTGAGTGATTTTTAGTCTGCAGTTTTTCCATTTAGAGCACTCTACTCGGGCGACAGGTGGTGCCGAGTAAGAGTCGCCGCCTGTTTTGGTAGGTAGCTGGTTGATGCGGCGCGAGGTAGATTACTTCTCGTTTATGGACGTGTATTTAGTCAGCCGTAAGGATTGGAGAGGTAGTGAGAGTTTTTGATATCAATAAACCATTGTTGACCCTATTTTTGGTTGTTGTTTCGGGCGGGCATTCAATCTGCGGCCAAACCGAAATTTTCAACTTGGCAAAATGCCAGAACAGTACTGCTGATTCGACCACAACTTCAGCGCCGGTGCAGTATGGAAATGATGGGTTTGTAACGCAGGATAACCGCTGGGTCAGTCAATCCGGCGGACCGCATTGGTTTGAAGTCGAGCTGGCTGTTCCAATGACCGTCGGGAGTATGCATCTCTACAGCGGATCGACTTGGGATGCGGCCATCTCGGACTTTTCACTGCAGTATTACGATGGCTTCGGCTGGATAGATATTGCGGGAACCTCCGTTTCCGGAAACATCTTTCCTGAATTGAATCTGATGTTCGACGTGCCGACGACCGCGCAGCAGTTCCGCCTTTACACCACAGATGATAAAGCGCGGATTAGGGAGCTGGCGCTCTATCCGCCGACGTCAGATGGTTCGGCGGTTCCTTTTGGTACGGATCTGAATTTGAATGTCGCCAAGTTGCGCCAGTTTGCCTATTCCTCCATAGACGGCGTCAACTTTCCCGGGCTGGCGATCGATGGCTACGCGGATGATTCTTCCGCTTGGGCCAGCGCGAATGCTGCAGGACCGCACGATTTTGAAGTTCACTTTCCTCAGAAAGAAAAAGTGCGAGGTATTCATCTCTATTCCGGATGGGAAGGGCAGTCTGGTACGCAGATTCAAAATTTTGAGGTGGCTTACAGTAATGATGCTTCCGGCTGGGTGCTGTTTGATGGCGGGGCTGTTGCAAACAATACCGAACTGAATCTGGTTCTCTGGTTCGGTGCTGCGGTCAACGTGCAGACTATCCGTATCCGCTCGCTCGACTCCGGCCAAACGGTGATCCGCGAGCTGGTGGTGCTTCGGGAAAACAATACGGGAGGGTATCCGCTCTGGACCGATGTGAAGGATGAA
Organism: Pontiella sp.; assembly: GCA_037132875.1. GTDB lineage: Bacteria > Verrucomicrobiota > Kiritimatiellia > Kiritimatiellales > Pontiellaceae > Pontiella. The sequence goes on along the minus strand of JBAHZU010000058.1, from coordinate 3,719 downwards.
GCCCCCCCGACCGAAAAGTTTACGGATTACGACGACGGTTACTACACGATTAAAAATCGAGAAAAAGAAACTATCCTCTCCACATCAACCAGTGGCTCCACGCTGGTGTCGTCTTCCTCTGCTTGGTTCCAGTTGCTACTCAATATCGGAACGGACACCTACCGCCTTCGCAGTAAGGACAGCGGGGAGTGCTTTGAAGTTTTACTTGCATCCACCCATGACGGCGCGGCGGTTGTGGAGGGAGTCTACTCCAGCATGCCGCATCAGAGATGGCGGCTACTCGACTCCGGTGATGGCACGCATTTTCGAATCGTCAATGTTTGGAGCGGTAAGGCTCTCGATATTACGGGCAGTACAGTTATTCAGAATTCTGTCAGTACCGAAGCCTCGCAGGAGTGGTCGTTTGCCTATCAGACCCATGTCCAAAAAAAAGGACAGGTGGCTTTTTTCCATTACAACTATATGTATCAGCCGAGCTGGTTTTACAGCTGGAGTGCTACCGCCGAGGATGATTGCGAATATGGGGATTACCACCCGATGCAGTGGGGTTGGCTCACCTCGTCGACCCCGGTGATTTTGCGTGGACAGCCGGGGTGGTACTCCCGTGCCCAGATGGTCTGCGCAATGGGTTTCAACGAACCGGATAAAAATGAACAGGCCAATATTCCTGAAGAAAATGCGGCTTACCAGTGGCCGCGCTTTGAGCGCATGAACCTTCCGCTGGTTGGGCCATGCCCCGCGCAGAATAACGGCACTTGGCGCAAGGCCTATGAGGCAATTGCTGAAGAGGAGGGTTTGCGTTCCGAATATATGGCACTGCACTGGTATGCAGGGTGCAATGGCGGTAGCCCACAGAACCTTATCAACGTCATCAATAATGTGTACAACACCTACGGCAAGCCCATTTGGATTACCGAGTTTGCCGTGAAGGATTGGTATGCGACGGGAACATGGAGCCGCAACGATAACTTTAACTGGCTGGCTGAATTCCTCTGGCGCGCAGAGAGCATTGACCACCTAAAAAAATATTCCCTTTTTGAATGGGTTGTCGAGGATAATAACGATGACCCTACCGTTGGGGATGGCCCGACCATGGGGCTGCATATTCGCAACGATAAAGGTAATCCCGGCTATGAAGACCTTTCCGAGTGCGGTTTGCTACTTGCCGGTTGGGATGGGATTGATGCGGTTCTCGATGAGACCGAATATATCATCCATAATAAGGGTCGCGGCCTGCGTCTGATTGACCATCCGGCGAGCAACACGGTCTCGTATGCCAATATTATGCACCGCACCGGCACCGATCAATTTATGTTCCAGACCACCCCGAATGGAAATAAATATATCGTCGGCGTGAACGACGGCCGGCTGCTGCATTATGACGGTTCATCCGTTGGTTTCTCCCCGCCCGGTACGACGGGATCAGATGTGGAATGGGAGCTAAATGAAAATCAGTATGGCTGGTTTTTCATTGATCATCCTTCAACCAGTAAACGTCTTCGGATTACCAGCTCCGACGTGATTGATGTTGATAATGACACCAATACGGGCGGCAATCTTCAATTCCGTTTTATTCGGCCTGCGGTTCCGGTCGGCATTGGCACGGCGCAATCGGTTCCTTATGCTGAAAGTTTTGAAGACGGCTGGGGGGGCTGGGTGCAGTCTGTAACCGATGACTATGATTGGCAACTGAACCACGGCGGCACGCCGACGTTGTCCGCTGGGCCGAGCGGAGCATCGGACGGGGATGCCTATCTCTATGCCGAGGGGCACAGTTCGGGTGGGTCCTATAAAACGAGTCGATTCAATGTGCATTCAATTTGGGTGGGGTAGTCAGTGCGCAGATGAGTTTCGACTATCATATGTATGGTTCCTATATTGATTATCTGTCGATGGATGTTTATGACGGTTCTAGCTGGACATCCAATATCTGGACAAAAATCGGCCAGCAACACAGCAGTAGCAGCGATGCTTGGTCTTCGGCGACGGTCGATCTCTCGGCCTACGCAGGCGGTGATGCGGTGATCGTCCGGTTCCGGACAAAAAATAAACAATGGAACTCCGCTGATCCAGCCATCGATAACATCCGGATCGAAGGTGCTTATATCACCACTCCGTACGCCGAGAGTTTTGAAAATGGATTTGGGACATGGCGGCAGTCGGCGGATGACGATATCGACTGGACGCGAAACAGCGGCGGAACCCCGACCTCCAATACCGGTCCGAGCGGCGCTTCGGCCGGCGACTGGTATCTCTATATGGAGCCCCACGATTCAGGAATACAGTATAAGACGGCTTCGCTGGAATGTTCCTTCGACTTGAGCGGGGCGAGCCATCTGACTCTGTCTTTTGATTATCACATGTATGGCAACTATATTGATTATCTGGCCGTAGATGTTTCTGCCGGTTCCTCGTGGACTTCCAATGTTTGGATCCGCACGGGGCAACAGCACACCGGCAGTGACAGTGCGTGGTCGAATGCTGTTGTGAATTTATCGGCCTTTGTGGGAAATAGCGAGGTGACTATTCGGTTTCGGGCTAAGCAACTGGAGTGGCATGCCGCGGATATTGCTATTGATCATATCCGCTTAGAAAATTATGGGCTCTATGAATATGAGCAATGGGTGATTGATACCTTTGCCGGAGCTCCGGAAGGAACCGATACCGCTACCGCCGGAAATCCAGATGGGGATCGATTTGATAATAAACTTGAGTGGGCACTGGTGACGGATCCCATGACGCCCGATACTGCGCCGATGGTGACTAATATCGATGACTCTGACTTTAAGGTTATCTATCGACGCCGTGATCCTGACCTGACAGGGGTCGATGTCTATGCTTCGTGGGCTTCATCGCTGACTTCCACGGTTTGGAAAGTGAATGGCGACGGGTTGACGGAAGTTTCAATGGGCTGGAATGATGACGTTGAAACGATCGAGGCTTCAGTTTCGCTGGATGGAATAAATAAATTTATACGTATTGAGGCAAATGAATGATTAATAGGAAAAAGAGTGCTGTTCTTTTTGTCGCTTTATTGGGTATGTCTCTAGGTGTGTGTGCAGGTCAAACAGAGTTATTGGCCGCTTATGCCGCTGGGCGGCTTCGCTGACCTCAACGGTCTGGTGTGAATGGCTCTTCCTTAAGGGCTTCTTTCACGCAAAAACCCCAATCAAACGGGGCCTTTTTGTGGTTTATAATCAGGTCAGAACAGCTGTATTTATAGACCGGCTACTCCCCGCGCAAAAATATGAATTATACGGGTATCATTGGCGGTAAGGATAGTGCCTCCTCTTAAAGAGGCCTTTGATTTTCGAGTTAAAAATCCACAGCGAAGCGAAATTTGATATACACTGATATCATTGGGTAAAACCATGAAGGGCAGGCTTAACCCAAGTTTCTTGTTTGACGGTGTAACTTGTTGAAAATCAACGAAAGCACTTCCGGAGGCACTACAAAAATGCTACATTTTAACCTCACTTCGGATTGGGGTGTACGCAGTTTTCCAGTCGATGCCTAGCGCGGTATAGATGCGGGCTTGCTCGGCGTCGGGATTGCTGGCTTTACGGATGGTGACGATGCGGCCATCTTTGAGCGGTAGGCGGGTGCTGACGAGGCTGTGGGTGCGCAGAATACGGCGAATGGTGTTCCATTCGCGATGATCATTGGAGTATTCGAGTTTTTGTCGAACCCAGTTGAGCAGATGGTAGGCGAGGATGCTG
>JBAHZU010000044.1:0-19506 GCA_037132875.1 Pontiella sp. | reverse complement strand
GAGCATTTCAATGGCGTCGAGCACGGCGGAGCCTTCGGCAAGCAGCTTGACGGCGGAATTGTAAAAGATGAGATCCTTAGGGAGGCTTTCCGCTTGGCAAAGCTTACGAAGGAACGAGCCCATGAGCGTTGCACCCAGCTCGTCATCACCTGTACCCAGAAATTCATTCGTAATCAAAATCGTCTTTTTCATTTTTAATCCCTTTCAACCACGGAATACACCGAAGATACGGAAATCCAGAACCGTCTTCCCTTCTGTGTCTTCCGGGGTTCTACATTCGTTCCGCGATGTATTCGAGCACGTCGTCCGCCTTCCCGCGGAAGATGATTTTCTTTTGTTTCTGCTCTAATTGGTAGTCATACATCGGGTCGTAGTATTCAACCAACAGCACTTGCACCCAGGCTTTGTGCCCTTCGGCATCCCCGGTGGCCGTCTGTTGCTGATACGCTTCGTCCAGAAGTTGATTGATGCGCTTCAGGCGTTCGCCTCCGAGTCGTTTTCGGATGCGTTGGATGCTGCCCCGAAGGTCTTCCACCCATTGGAAAAGTCCGTCCTCGCCAAATGCAGCACTGAATTTGAGCTGCGCGGCGGTCACATATTCATCGAATGTAATCTGCGTGCGTTCTTCGAGGGGGGTTTCCAACAACACGACATCCCCGCTGGCAAAATGCTCCACCAACGGTGTGGGGAGGTAGCGTCGGCCAATATGGCGGCCTTCATCCTCAACCACCATCCAAGAATGTCCGACCGCCTCGTGTTGAATGATGGCCCAGGCCAATCGGTTTTCAAAATCGATCTGGGTCGGCTGCGGATTGATGAAACGGCCGAAGGAGGAACCGCGATGGTTTGCGAGGGCTTCGAGATCAACGACGTTTTTCACGTGTTGCAACAACACCGTTTTCCCGGACCCCGTGCGGCCTCCCAAAACGAGGGGCGTGCTATTCAACCAGCCCGGATTCAACTGCTCCATTAGATAGGTACGAAAGGCCTTATATCCGCCTTCCAACCGTTGGACCTCTCGGCCCATGGCCTCTTCGGCCCAAGCCTGACTGAGCTTCGACCGCAGCCCGCCCCGGAAGCAATAAATCAGCGCCGTTGGATTGGCGTCCATGAACTGTTTCCACGCCGCGACGCGCTCTTCCTTGACCGAACCGCAAACCAGTTCATGGCCCAACGCCATGGCGGCCTGCTGCCCGTGCTGTTTGTAGCAGATCCCCACCAACCGCCGCTCTTCGTCGTTCATCAGCGGCAGGTTCACGGCATTTGGAAAGGCGCCGGCCGCAAACTCTACCGGAGCCCGCACATCGATGAGCGGAATATCCTCAACAATGAGACGATGAAAATCGTTTGTGGTCTTTCCCATCTGCTAATTCCCTTTCACTGTTGTTTTTGCAAAATGAGGTAGAGCAAAATAAGTACGGTGCGGAATGCTAATCGTTATTCTGCTCATCATTACTTTTCCTACATGACTTCGATCACAAGGCGAGGGAATTGGGCGGGGTCTTATCCATCCACCAACTCCCGTTCTCGGCTGTTTTTGCAAAATGAGGTAGAGCAAAATGAGTGCGGTGCGGAATGCTAATCATTATTCTGCTCATCATTATTTTTCCTACATGACTTCGATCACAAAGCGAGGGAATTGGGCGGGGTCTTATCCATCCGCCAACTCCCGTTCTCAGCTGTTTTTGCAAAATGATGTAGAGCAAAATAAGTACGGTGCGGAATGCTAATCGTTGTTCTGCTCATCATTATTTTTCCTACACGACTTCGATCAGTTTGCTACCCCGTTCATGGGTTTGGCCCATGGATTCAAGCTGGAGTCCGGCGGATTCGGTGATTTCGAGAAAGGCCTTAATGGCAGCGGGTCGAACGGCGCAGAGCAAACCGCCGGACGTTTGTGGATCGCAGAGAATGCCCCGTTGCTCGTCGGTCATATCGCCCACGGTGTGTCCGTAGCTTTTAAAGTTATTTTTCGACCCCCCGGGAATGCAGCCTTGCGCGAGATAGTTTCCAATGTTTGGAAGTTTTTTCACCCGGCTGAATTGAATGGTTGCCGAGAGATTGCTGCCCTCGCAGATTTCGCCGAGGTGGCCCAACAGGCCAAAACCAGTTACATCGGTCATCGCCGTGACGCCATCAAGTTTGGCCAGATCTGCTCCAATTTTATTCAGCGTGCACATGGCCGCCACGGAAGCATCGATATGGCCGGGTTCAATTACGCCCATTTTCTGGGCCGTACTCAGAATACCAATGCCCAGCGGCTTGGTTAGAAACAGCTCACATCCCGCTTCAGCGGAGTTGTTCTTTTTCAAATATTCATTCTCCACTAGGCCCGTCACCGCCAGTCCAAAAATGGGTTCTGGCGAATCGATGGAGTGACCGCCGGCCAGAGGAATTCCGGCATCGTCGCAGGCGGCTCGGCCGCCATCGATGACCTCGCGCGCCACTTCGGCAGAAAGTTTATGGATGGGCCAACCGAAAATCGAGATGGCCATGAGGGGTTTCCCGCCCATTGCATAGATATCGCTGAGTGCATTGGTGGCGGCGATGCGGCCAAAGGTGAAGGGGTCATCCACGATGGGCATGAAGAAATCGGTGGTGCTGAGCACGGAGGTGCCGTTGCCAAGATCAAACGCGGCGGCATCGTCTTTGCTGCTATTGCCCACCAGCAGGTTCGGGTGCGGCAGTACTGGGCGCGTCGTTTGTAGAATGGATTCCAGCAGTTCCGGCGAAATTTTACATCCGCATCCGGCGCCGTGACTGTATTGCGTGAGTTTGACATCCGACATCGTTCTTCTCCAAGGGTAGGTAATAATAGTGTTTAATTTTATCCGACCCTGCGCCCGGTGTCCATTCTTTGACGAAAGGGAAACCCCGCACACCGGATAAAAACGCCTATTCCACACCGCCCCACGGCTCCCCCGAAGTCGGCCTCTATACCGTCCGGACGCCCATCTCGTGGCGGCGACCCACGGGGCCCTTCCTTTTTCAGAATTAAATATCATAAAAACTCCAATGATTGATCTAGGTCATGTTTCCAATCCTTGGAAAGCGGCAAGGTGGCTCCACTTATTAACAGGAGTTTCTCATGAATTTGCCCCCCGAAATCGGCGAAGAGTCCATCCACAAGGTCATGGAAAAGCACCCGATCATTGGTGACATTCTTAGCCAGCATCAAATCGACTGCGGAACCTGCAGCGTTGGAATTTGCTTGGTGAAAGATGTCGTCAACATTCATGCGCTGGGCGCAGAAGCCGAAGCCCAGGTGGAACGGGAAATTAACACCTATCTCAAAACACGCTAGCGGAGCCCTATGATGAATAAAAATATTACCCAAGTAATGATGAATGAGCATCAGCTGATTCTTCGTATGATTACTCTCGTGGAAAATAATACCGCAAAACTGATCGAAGGTCGTTTTAGCAACTGGGACTTCTATCTCGATGCCATCGATTTTGTTCGGAATTATGCCGACCATTTTCATCATGCCAAAGAGGAAGACATTCTCTTTCTTGAACTCGTTAAAAATGGCATGCCGGAGAAGAGTTCCCCGATTGAAGCCATGCTGATGGAACACGACCAAGGGCGAGCGTTCATCAAAAACCTCGAATCTGCCACGCTGAAAATACGCGCCGGGTTTTCCGAGAATCAAGAGGCCCTTGCTCAAAATGCCCAGGGCTATGCCGCCCTACTCCGCGGCCATATTGAGAAAGAAGATACCATTCTCTATCCGCTCGCGGAACGGATTCTGCCAGAGACGGTGCGTTCGCGCATGACCGAAGCCTATGAAACGGCCACGGCCGCCGACCCGGATTTGGAAGCTCGGTATCTCGCCATGGTGGAGAAATATGAAGCGGGTTAAAAATGCTGAAAAATGAAGCCCCCAGAGGTTCAACCCGCATCGCTGCGGCAAATGGACCCCTTCATTTTTCAGCATAGCTCCGGCGTATTTTATGCTTCGACGGTGTATTCCCCCGCTTCGGTGAATTCATAAACCGCGGCCCCTTGATTCACAAACCGGTAGCCACGGATCTTAAGATATTCCTCGACCTCGCTTTCGGCGGAGCGCTCGGCTTCGGTCAGCTCCACCAGCTCGAAGCCTGCATTCTGGAAGGCTCCTTTAACGGTGACCTTCGCGCCTTCGCAGGCTTTCACCACCAAAGCGGAAGATCCTGAAAGCTGCACGTTCTCCAACGTGATGTCCGCGCCCTCGATAATGAGGGTCGCTTCGTCGGAGATGGAACCCCCAGTCACCTTGTTCTTGCCCTCTTCGAGCGTCATTGCAAACGATGGACGCAAAATCACTTTCGGCCCCGTGGTGAACGGAACCCCCAGCAGGTGAATGACAGCCCCTTCCTTCACCTTCATGCCCGCCACGTTCAAGCGTGCCCGCCCGGCGGCATAAAAATCGCTCTCGGCCGTGGCACTGGCATCGGCGGGTCCCCCGGAAGCAATCTTGGCCGCCGCATCCACCACATTATTTTTGTTTGGCGAAAAGCTCCACATGCGGCTGAAGATGGTGACACCCACGGTTTCGGCCTCGCCAAACAGCTTCGGCAGATCCTGCATCATGGTTTCAAGTCGGGTGGGTTTTTTGAAGGCGGTCTTGGTTTCATCGCTATATTTCGGATTCACAAACTCGGCAATAATTCCGTGGGATGCTTCTAGAATTTTCACATAGGATTCCGTGCGGATCAGCAAGGTGTTGCAGTTGCCCGGGAAGGGTGAATATCCCGATTCATCGCCCACGTCGCCGGCCGGATTAATGGTGGCGCGCAGCAACGGATCCAACTGATTGTATTCCACATTGAGCGTGAACTCTTTGCCCGCGCCCACCAATTTGGCCAGCCCACCAACCGCTTCGCCCGCCTTGCGGCGAATGGCCAGAGAGTTGAAGTCGTAGCCGTTTTCAACGGAGACCCCAATGGCCGCCGGCAACGTGTTGAAGTTGGGGCCGTTGGTATCCTGAATAAATAAGAAATATTCAATGCCCTCGCCCTTCAGCTTCGCCGCCACGCCGCTGGTGTGCAATAGCATATGAATATCGCCATGGCCGTGCGGCTTAAGGATCAGTTCGTAGGTTGATTTTAGCGCGAGCGTCCCTTCGTTATCAGAAATTGCGGGCACCAACTCCTGCTGTAAAATATATACGTGCTCTTTCTGCAGCCCAAAATAGTGGTTCTTTTCCAAGGATTGGAGAGTCTTGGGGCCGGTATCCTGCGAAACCATGATGATGAAGGGAACGGGGCGCTTCGATGCGGAGCGTGCCTGCAAAGCCAGCAGGTTGTCGGCATAGTGTTTCAGGTAGGTGGTTTCCTCCAGCACTTCCACCGCAATATCCAATTTGATGCCATTATAGCCCAGCCGCTCACCGAGGCCACCCGCCACCAGCACAATGCCCACTTGGTCGAATTTTTGAGCGCCGATGGCTTCGTATCGTTCAAAGTCGGGCGTGAATTGGGTGAGATCCACTTTTTCTGGTTGCTCCGGCGTCAGCCCTTCAAAGGGATTGGCTCCGGCCTTCGATTCAGCCAACAGTTTCCGAGCATTGGAAATGTAGCCGGTGAGGCCGCCCGGATAGTTGCCATTAATTTTTTCCAACGTATCCAAGAAAGCCGTTTTAGCCGCATCCTTCGTGCCCGGCTCATCCCAATCGGCAAATAGAGCGGTCTGTCCGGCGGCGATCAACGAGGCCACCAAAGCCTGCTGATCGGCCGAAATGGTTTCCCAGTTCGCTTTCAAGCCGGCGAGTGCATCAGTATCCAGAAATGTTGGTTTCATCGGTTCCCCTGTGGTTAGAATTGTTCTTAAAATGAGGGCTTATCATGCATAAGATCGGCCCTATTTTACAATCAAAATGGGCAGAGATTCCCTCGATCCCGAGGCCTTTCCCATTCAGCAGGACTCCGAGCGCCTCCCCCCTCAAATTCCGGCGGCCTGCCCCTGATGCCGGCCATCTTTTATGCATTCTTCCAAAATATATTCAGAACCACCACGTTTATATAGGTATACAACGAACCGCAAACCCCAGAGAGGTGCAACATGAAAACAAAAATAGCAAACAAGTTTACGCATATGAATTGGACGCCTATTCTGTCCATACTTTTAACCGGATTAATGGGGTACGCCGTCTATCGTCTGTGCTCAAGTATTCCCATCGTGGACTATTACACGACCCGCCTTTGGCAATTATTTGGTTAAACCTAAATAAGAGGCTATGTTCCTTCGCTAGATTCCTTCTTTGGGCGAATATTCGAGGGCCTGGCGCCCCCATTTAAGCTTGCCCTTTTCTTTGATTTCCGCGATTCAATAGCGCTCACACATCCCACGGGCTGAGGATGTCGCGAGAACAAGGAAGAAGGAATCCAACATGAACTCCCGCATATCCACCATCCTACGGAAGATCTTCTCCAGCCAGCTGGCGCTGGCAGTTCTTGGAATCACGGTCATTATCCTCATCCCGCTCTTTTTGATCCGATTCTCGCCCCAGATTGCGGAGTGGTTTCTCCGCATCGTACCGGGCTCGTAGGCAGGCGGCGGACTGCTTTCGATAAGGGCCAGAAAAGCACGACAAGTCGACGGGCAGCGCTTCTTCCATTTTACGGCTGTGCTTTTACCTCTCGAACCGTCATAGGTTCCCCATGAATCGCGTCTACATCGAAATTAGTAATGCCTGCAATCTGAGTTGCTCTTTCTGCCCGAGCCCATCGATTAAGGGGCTGCGGCAATGGATGTCCTTGGAGCTCTTTGAAGAAACCTTGGATTCCTTGAACGGCATCGTGAATGAAGTGTATCTGCATGTGCTGGGCGAACCCTTATTGCATCCGCAACTGGATGAATTCATTCAGGCCTGTGCGCATCGTGCCCTGCGGGTGAATCTGACCACGAACGGACTCTTGATCGCCAAACAGGCCCACATGCTATTGGAATCCAAGGCGCTTCGACAAATTAACTTTTCACTCCACGCCTTACAAGAACTTCCACATCCTGCAGAGGCACAGATTGGTCTGGAAAATAGCATGACGTTTTTGAAACTGGCCATGACTCTGCGGCCCGATCTCTACATTAATTTACGCTTATGGAACGAAGGCCACACGCAATCGGAGGAGTTGGCCGCATGGAACCGGGGGGTGCGGCAGCATATTGAACAGGCTCTCGACCTCAAAATTCCCGAACGCCCCTTCACCCCGCGGAAAAAGAATTATTGCCTCGGGGGGCGCGCATTCCTCCACTCCGACACTCGCTTTGAATGGCCCGCCGATTCGCAGCAGGCCGAAGCCCGCCCGCGGGGCACCTGTAAAGCCCTGAAAACCCACTGCGCCATTCTGGCAGACGGACGAATTGTGGCCTGTTGCCTCGATTATCAGGGCGATCTGGAGTTGGGCCACGTACTCAACGGCGGGGTGGAAAAAGCCCTCCATTCACCGCGCGCCCAAGCCATGCGCGCTGGGTTTGCCCGCAATGAACTGGTGGAACCCTTTTGTCAGCACTGTCAGTTTTGCAAACGCTTTGGTTCATGAAACCGGGCGGCCACCCCTTCCGGGGTAATGAAGAAAACAAAAACTACTCAAATAGGTTAAAATAAAATGAGATTACTGTATATCTTGGTTCAACCGCCGTTTTCTTTATTTCTACTGCATTTTGCCAGCCTAATCCTTTATACTCTTAATCATCAACGCATCTTTGGGGGAATCGCATGACATTCAGTGACTATCTAAAACGCATATTGGCAACCGTACTGCTTCTCATTTTTTTATATGCCCTTTGGTCCACCCGCTCCATTCTCGTGCTGGCTTTTGCGGCAGTCGTGATTGCCATTGCCATTGCACAGCCGATGCACTTTCTGCAGAGAAGAGGAATGAAGCGAGGGCTGGCGGCAACCCTTTCCATCCTCTTCAGCTTCATGCTGGTTACCTTACTTTCCCTATGGGTGGTTCCAACCCTTGGAAAAGGGGTTGCCGATTTGGTGCAGGATGTCCCCGCCGCGGTCGAAATTGCCAAACAGGCGTATGAGCAATTTTGTGAAAACAAACCCGTCATTCAATCGCTTCTACCCCGTATACCCTCGGCTAATTTCCAAGAAGCCATTGATGCGGAAGCACTCAAAGATACGTTCAACTGGCTGGTAAAGTCGGGCATGGCCATTGCACCGGACCTGCTTGGCGGTATTGGGTTGATTACCAGCATTCTGGTACACCTCGGGTTGGTCCTGTTCATCTCTATCTTTTTCCTGATCGACCCCCACAGCTACCTCACGGCCGTGCTCTATCTCATCCCCGCCCATAATCACAAGCGGTTCAAAGAGGTTTTCAACATCCTCGGCGCCACGTTGACCAAATGGTTGAATGCCCAACTCTTTTCGGTGACCGTGATTGTGCTGCTGGTCTACATCCTACTCGGGGTGATTCTCCAGATGCCGAATGCCATGGTCGTGGCCTTGTTCGCTGGCTTTGCCACCTTTATTCCAAACATTGGAGCTGTGCTACCGCTCATCCCGATCACCATTTTCACACTGGCCTATTCCGAGCCCTCCAAGCTCCTGCTCTATCTTCCGGTCTATCTCGCGATTCAATTTCTGGAGAGTAATATCATCACCCCCCAGGTCGTGAAGGCCCAATTGAATATCCCGGCCGGCTATCTGATGCTCTTCCAATTGCTGATTATCATGGCCCTCGGCGCCCTGGGCTTGGTGCTGGCGGTTCCCATCTTGGCCTGCCTGATTGTCTTCGTGCGCGAGGTCTATTCCTTCGATGTGCTTAAGCTCAAAAACATCTCGGTACAGATCGACGACTAGAGTTTAGAGCCCCATTTGAGGCCGGCAGGACCCCCATTTCGGCGCTACTGGGTCCACGTGGAAACTGTCTTTTCAGGGTCATCGGTTCCGCACCCCACTAACTCAGTTTGAAATAGATACATTTCAAGTATGCACCTTCGGGAAACCCGATTGGATGATCGAGGTCGTGCTGCGTTTTTTCCAGCACCACGGATCGGGGCTCCACTTTCCGGATGGTTTCCTCCATCAGGTCAAAAAATTTCTCGGCGGACACTCGAGAGCTGCAGGAGGCTAATACCAATAGACCCGGTTTCTTGACCAGCTTGGCCCCCATGATCGCCAACTTGACATAGCTATGAAGGGCCCGATCAATCTCCACTTTACTTTTTGCAAAGGAAGGCGGATCGATCACCACCACATCGAACTGTTTATTTTGTTCGGCCAGTTCGGTCAGGGCCTTAAATGCATCGCCGACCAAAATCGAATGCGTCCCTGCATAGGTATTGAGTGCGGCATTCCGTTGGGCCACGCCCAACGCTTGGGCGCTGATATCGAGACTGGTCACCTCGGTGGCGCCTCCCATTAGTGCATGGATGGAGAAACCGCCGGCATAGGCAAAAACATCGAGCATCGTTTTCCCGGCGGCCATGGCCCCCACCTTTCTGCGATTTTCGCGATGGTCTAAAAAAGCGCCGGTCTTATGCCCACGAATCACATTGGCAGAGAAAATTACGCCATGCTCCCGATAGGGAATGGTTTCGTTGTCCAACGAGCCATGGAGCACTTGGCCATCGTGCAACCCATATAGATGTTCCCCTTTTTGAACATTGCGGCTGAGGCGAAGGATCGCAGTTTGGGTTTTGCTGATTTCGAGTAGTTCTGGAAGAACGTCCTTCAGATAGGGAATCCAAATCTGGGAATAGAGTTTCACAACCAATACCCGGTCGTAGACATCCGCAACAAGCGATGGCAGACCATCATTTTCACCGTGCAACAACCGGTAGGCATTGGTCTCTGTTTCAAACAGCGGCAACCGCTTGGCGTATGCCGCTTCGATTTTAGATTTGAACCAAGCTCGGTTGATGGAGATGGGCGTATGGGCCTGCAAAATTTTGATTCGAATCGGCGAATCTGGATCATAGAATCCGCAGGCCAAAAATTTGTCTTTCCGATGGTCGAATAATACCGCGATATCGCCCGCTTGGCCTTCGCGATTTTGCTTGATAATGCTTTGGTCAAACACCCATGGATGGCCTTTTTTCACCAAGACTTCCGCCTTGGGTTTGAGTTTTATGGCCACTTTCCCCGTTTCAATCGTCGGCAAATCAATCATTTTCCATGCACTCCCCTTCTCGACCCATACCTTGCAGCGCCTGAATAGACGGCGCCTAAAACCACGCGGTTTCAAACCGAGGGGAAGCTATACCTTTTTTCACCCTCACTTCTAGCTATTGTGAGAGAAATAGAGGGGCCGTAAATTTTGCCATCCCGCAGCGAGAGGCCGAACGGTGCGCGGGGAACACCCCCCCCGTTCCCAAACGCTCCGCCTTCGCACGCCCGCTCGCGGTCTAGAGACCGCAGCGGCACCCGCGCCTTCACTTGCTTTTGATGAGATTAACTTTCACCCCTTCGATTAAGCCTTCAAAAGCAAAGGGGCGGCGATCGTAGTAATTCATAGAAACCGGCGAACCCAGATCAATCCCAATATCTAAGGTTTCGCTGGCGGTGAAGAGCGTCGGCGCCGTGCGAGTGGTCGTGGTGCGAGCCACTTCTTTTCCATCCACGGTAATCACCACCTCGGCGGGACCTCCAATTTTGGGAATGCGAGTTTCCACTTCAATCCGGTGTTTTCCGGCCGTCAGCGGTTTTTCAGAACGCGTGGTGAACTGGTGGATGATGAATAGGTTATATTCATACACTAAATAGCCCTCATCCATATAGAGAGTCAATCCGCCTCCGGCACCGCCCAACGCATAGAGCACGCCACTGGCATATGCCTCGGCGTCTATATTCACAACCACCCGGTTGCTCTCCCGCCCAAGACCAGGCGCATCGAACTCGGGCAAGCGGCGGGTATTCTGCGTGAATTCCCAGCTGGTAAAGGGCGACTTAGCCCGATCTCCGGGATGAATGCGCAGCCAATTCCCCGCACCAATCGGGAAGTCCTTGTTCTCTTCGGCCACCTTCATGAACAGCGCTTTCATCTGTTTAAGTTTTTTAGGGTTTACGGTCGCAAGGTCGTTGGCTTGGGAAAAGTCGTCGGCCAGTTTATAGAGTTCCCAAACATCTTCTGCGGAATCCCAGCTCGGCAAGGTTTTGGCAGAAAGTGGCGAGTTCCACGGAATATAGGGACCAAAGGTTCCGGCAAACCATCCTTCGTGATAAATGCCACGACTGCCGTTGTTATCGAAGAACTGGGTTTGCTTTTTCCCTTTGGCGGTGGCGTCCTCAAAGGTGTAGACGAAGCTTACACCATCCATGACGATCTGCTCGTAGCCGTTGACCTTCGTGGGATGCTTGATCTCCAGAATTTCATAGATCGTTGGCGCAATATCGGTTACGTGAAGGAACTGACTGCGCAGGGTGGAATCGGGTTTGATGCCATCGGGCCAGGCAATCACCATCGGATTGCGGGTGCCTCCGAAATATGAACCCAGCAACTTGGTGCCTTTGAAGGGGGTGGATCCAGCCCACGCCCATCCGGCATGATACATCGAGTCCAGCTTAGGACCTCCCAAGGCATCCAGCCCCCCCAGCTTGTTCAGCGCGGTGATATGCTCTTCCACCTTGGACGCAATATTGTTCTGGGCCAACAGTTCGCTAACCGTTCCATTCTGCCCTTCAGAGCTAGAACCGTTGTCGCCAAAGATGTAGATGACTAAGGTATTTTCCTTCAAGCCACGATCTTCCAATCCTTGGAGCAAATGACCCACCTGCACATCCGTATGCTCAACAAATCCAGCAAAGACTTCCATCAGTCTACGTTGGAATGGACGCTGATTTTCAGGAATAGAATCCCAAGAATCCAGGGTTTTATCGCGCGGAGTTAATTGGGTGCCTTCAGGAATGATTCCCATTTGAAGCTGTCGTTTGTAAGTGCGCTCGCGGTAAGCATCCCAGCCATCGTCGAACTTCCCCTTATATTTGTCGGCCCACTGTTTGAATACGTGGTGCGGGCCATGAACCGCCCCCGGAACCCAATACATTAAAAAGGGATGATCTGGCGTGAAGGCCTGTTGATCGTCGATCCAGTCCAGCGCCTTGTCCACCATATCTTCAGTCAGGTGGTATGTGGGATCATGAATATCCGGCTCAACGGTATTGTAGTTTTCAAAGAGCCGGGGTTCGTACTGCGAGGTTTCGCCCGCAAGAAAACCGTAAAAATATTCAAACCCATAGCCATTGGGCCAATGGTCTTTCGGGCCCATGTTCTGGGCCGTGAGCGTTGGGGTATTGTGCCACTTTCCGAACGCTGAAGTTTTGTATCCGTAGTTTTTCAACACCTCGGCAATGGTCGCCGCGGTTTTGGGAATCACTCCCGTGTAGCCATCGAATGCGACCGCCCGCTCGGCAATGGTACCCGAGCCCACCCGCGTGTGATTACGCCCCGTGAGCAAGGCGGCCCGCGTGGGCGAGCAAATGGACGTCGTGTGGAACGTGTTGTAGCGAATGCCCTCCTTCGCCAGCCGATCGAACGTCGGGGTGTGTATCTCGCCGCCAAAAGTTTCGGAAATGCCAAAGCCCACATCATCGAGCATAACAATCAGGATGTTGGGCGCATCGGCGGGCAGGCGGGAAGGAGCTTTCGGCCATTGCATTGTGGAGTCCTGCAAGCGGGCCTTCGTCACGCCCGCAGATGGTTGCGGCGGAAACGGCAAAATAGATCCGTCGTCTTTTGCCCATACCGTCAAAGAGATGAGGCAGGCGCATCCCATTAGCTGAGTTCTACTTTTTACCATCATTCATTTTCTCCAATCGTTTAAATATACTGCATGGGTTTGCGTTCATTTGATCGCGGTTCGTTTCCAATCCGGCGGCTAAGCCCTCGGTGTTCGGGGCTCATGGAAGATCGAAATAGACCCATCCGCCGCCCGCCCCCATCTACCCCGGATGCTCCATTTTCTGAGCCCCGGCAAGAAGGGGAAAGCCGCAAGGCCGCAACCCTTTTTAGACGGGCGCTCAGAATCATCTGCCCAACCCAATGTCCTTCGGCGGATATTTCCTAAAGGTGGCAGCGTGGGCCTTGGCTTCCGCCCCGAGTGTGGCCAGCCAAGCATTCCGCCGATGACCCACCGGCAACTCTTCCTTGGGATCAATGTAGAGATTGAACAACCAAGGTGCCAGGCCAACGTCTTGAATGGTGGCCATATCGATATACATATGTGTGGTTTGAGGCAGAATCACCTTCATATGTAGCTTGTATTCCCGCAGACGGATGGCCATGAATTCGCTTCCCCACCAGTAGTAGATACAGTCGCGCTTGGAACGGCCTTCATCGTGCAGCAGAAAAGAGGCCTGGTTAATGCCATCGATGTAGCGGTCGGTGGGAATTTGGTCCTCGATACCCGCAAGATAAAGGGCGGTGTTGAACAGATCCATCAGATCAAACACATCGTCGCTTTCTCGACCGGGCTGGATGATGCCTTTCCAGTAGGCAATGCCGGGCACGCGCGGACCGCCTTCGAACGTGGTTCCCTTCGCTCCACGGAACGGGGTGTAGCCGGCGTCTGGCCAAGCATCCATTTGCGGCCCATTGTCGGAGGTGAAAAATACAAAGGTATTTTCAAGCACACCGGCTTCGTCCAGCGCCTTCATAATGGAACCTAAATGCATATCCACTTCGACTAGGGCATCCTTGTAGGGATATTTGCTCGCGCTCATGCCTTCGTAATCAGGATGGGCAACGTTGTCGCAATGGACCTTCATGAAGCAATGTTCCAGAAAGAAGGGTTGGTCGCCTTGGGCGAGCTCCTTGATTTTTGCGACCGTAAAGTCGACCAATACCTGATCGGCCCGGCCCATATCTTCCAGGGAATTAATGGAGCTCACGGCTTCTGTTTTTCCGTCCTTCCACCCATGGATCAAGCTGTGGCCCAGACCAAGCCCTTCGAGCACGGCCATTTTTTCTGGATCGAGAACCAGATCCGGATAGCGCCGTTTATCAAGACGCTGGGAAATTTCCTTTTGCGCAGGATAATATCCATAGAACTCATCGAAACCAACATCGTGCGGCCGCATGCCGATGGCTTCACCAATATGCCACTTGCCCGTGAGCACGGTGGCGTAGCCCGCCTGCCCCAAAAGGGTGGGCAGGCTGATTTCGTCGTCCCACGGGTTTTTAGTGATTTTATCGCCCGCAAGGATCGGACGGGTGAGACCCGTGCGAATCGGTAACCGGCCCGTAAGAATCGCGGAGCGGGTCGGGGTGCATGTATGTTGGGAGTAGCAGGAGGTCAGGCGCAATCCTCCACGCGCCAGTTCGTCCATATGCGGAGTCGCGGCCCCCGTGACGATTCCCCCGCCGTAGCACCCGGGATCGCCATAGCCCATATCATCGACAATAATCCAAACGATATTCGGTTTACGTCCTGTTTTCTTTTCGAGGGCAGCAAGCTTTTCCGCAACCACTCGGTCTTGTTCCGGCCGCGGAATTGAAGGTTCCATACTTTCCGAACTCCGAACAGCCCGATTGAGGCCCGCGGCCCAGCCGGAGAACGGCTGAGCGATGAGCAGGAGCGCCGTGACGCCCATGGAAATACGATATTTTTGCGGTTTCATATCTACTCTCTTTTTAGTTTTTATAGCCTATTTTACCCGTCATTTTTGCCTACCAATGGGGCAGAAGCAGACGCACCATGAAACGGACCTCCCATTTCGGAGCCCCTTCAATGTGGTAATAGGCCTGCGGACTCAATGCGACCGGCATTTTGCCAAATTTGAAAATTTTGCTGACGCCGCCCCCGACGGGAATATCCCATTGGTCGCTCGACGACTCATCCCAGCTAGCAGTAATCAACGGGGTCGAGGTGAAAATCCAACCCCCTTTTTCACCAAAATCATAATTAATAATAGGCTGAAAGGTGAACTCATTAATCGAACCATCTTTCCCCGCAACATCCCAGAGTTGGGTCAGCAATCCGCCCGTCACCCAACGGCCCTTGGTGAGGACAGCCCCCCCCGACAAACCCGCGCCCCATCGATCCACGCCGAGGTCGGCATCCGTATGGGTCGGTAGCTGAAACAGAGGTCCAAAGCCGATTCGCAACGATTTGCTGAGGTTACGAACGAAAATAACATTGAGGGTGATATCCCCCAAGCCCGACGAGGCATTGGGAACCTTGGCGTCTAATACCGGAATGATGGCGCGGGTGATGCCGTACCAAGTGTCGCTTCCGAAATCAAAGGGGATAATCGGTTGCACCAATAAAGCATGGTTGCTATCGCCGGTTCCCCCGATATCGGTATAGGTGTTAAAAAACAGGGGCACACTGATGATCTTGGCCAACGGATCCTGAATTTTGGTTGATAGTTCAGCGATCGAGTCGCCTCCCTCGGTTTCAGCATGCCCGATACCCGGTAAAAGCATCGCGGAAAACACCACGATCCCGACTTTCCAACTCGATGTATATGAATTCACTTTCATTTTAAACTCCTTCTATTTTTTCGGGAGATCCAAATCATTCTCAGACTCCCGTCCCCAATTTTAAACCCAGAGCGAGACGTTCTCGCCATGGGGTCTCGGTATTCACTTAATTGGCAGTATGATTTCTCATCGATTCAGTCACCAGTTTTTCGATCGAAAGCGAGGTCGGTTTTTGGCTCGGCGGAAACTCTATTAACGTCTTAATATGGGCGTGCATTTTGGCCGTAATGATATTAAACATCCAGGACTTGTGCTGAAGCAAGTTGGCGGGCGGACGGGGATTCTGGTTGTAGGATTCAAATGGATCCTGCCGCAGGTTGTATACCCAAGGAATCTCCAGTTGCGTCGTGGTGCCATAATAGCCATCCCGCACGGCAAAATGCGCCTTCCATTGATTCACACGAATGGCATTTGGGCTGGATTCTGCCCAATAAATAAAATCGTCTCGTTCGGATTCGGCGCTCTTTCCCGTCCAATAATCAAGATTGTCAACGCCATCGAGATGGACTCTTTTCAGGGTGTCCGTGCCCACCTTATCTCCTTTTTTAAGGCGTTCCACCAACGCATCGGTATCCACCCCCGCCGCCGCGGCAAGCGTGGTGAACACATCCATATGGGCCTGGATTCCGTTGAGCTCCGTGCCGGGCGGGATATGTCCCGGCCACCGCACAATCATAGGCACGCGCACGCCACCTTCCCACGTGGTCATTTTTTCGCCGCGAAAGGGCGTTGTTCCGCCTTCGGGATAGGTGCTGTGCTCTGGGCCGTTGTCGGTGGTATAGACGACGATGGTATTTTCGGCGAGCCCCAACTCCTCGAGCTTGCGGAGTATGAGCCCCATATCTTCATCATGCTGGATCATACCGGCACCGTGACTGTCATCATAGCTGGTGAACTTGCGCGCCTCTTCTCGATATTTGTCCGGCACATAGTTGAACACATGCATCCGCGCCGGATTCAGCCAAACAAAAAAGGGTTGGTCGTCGGCCTTGGCTTTTTCGAGAAATTTGAAAGCCATTTCCATATATTCGGCATCCAATTGCTCCAAGCGGGCGGCATTGGGGAGTCCAGTATCCACGATCTTCTGCTTACCAATCTTTCCAAAGCGGGCATCGGGAATCGCCGGATCATCGACCTCCGTTGCCCACGTATGCAAAATTCCGCGCGGGCCATAGGTCGCAAAAAACTCATTGCCCTTCGGATAATCCGTATCCAACGGTTCCTGCAATACGTTCAGGTGATACAAGTGCCCGTAAAATTCGTCAAATCCATGGACCGTTGGAAGGTGTTCATTTCGATCGCCCAAATGGTTTTTTCCAAATTGGCCAGTCACATAGCCCTGTTCCTTAAGCACCTGAGCCAACGTCACATCGACGGCCTGCATACCCAAAGAGCTCCCCACCATGCCCACCGTGGTCATGCCTGAGCGAATGGGATACGTCCCCATAATGAAAGACGCCCGTCCCGCAGTGCAGCTGGGCTGGGCGTAATGATCCGTGAAGAGCACGCCCTCTTTCGCGAGCGAGTCGATATGGGGCGTGCGATACCCCATCACACCCCGGCTATAGGCGCTGATATTATATAACCCCACATCATCGGGCATAATCACGAGAATATTGGGCCGCTCGGCGGCGAGGGCCGACAGCCCCAACCATCCGACCAGCGTAGCGAGCACCATGGCTTTCGGGGGTGCGGAGAATCCTTTTTGTTGCTGCCGATCATCGTTCATACACAACTCCTTCTCGGGGGGGGTTCTCTCGTTAGTTCTTCAGCAGGGCGGGGACTTCAATCGATTCTTTTTTCTCGAACGAGAACATCTGTTTCCAGTCCTTTTTCATATCAATCAGCAACCAACCTCGCAGGGGTGCCTCATCCAGCCCTTTGTCCAGCGTGCCCACCATTTTTGAATCGCGGTCATAGGCCCACTCTCGGGCGGAATCGGTGTGATGAACGAACGCGCCCAGACGCAATCCGTCCCCCTCGGTCACCCACTCCAGCATTTCAAAATCGGCATCGGAATTTCCAAAGGCCATAATAGGCCGCCGACCAATTCGCCGATGAATCCCCACCGGCTTGTTGGCATGGTTGTTGTCAAAAAATAACGTAGGATTTCGAATCAAAACATGCTTGCCCTCACGCAGCTCATACGTCGTCACAAAATCGCTTCCGATCACCTTTTCCGGGGGAACATGATAGACCTCTTCAGCAATGGAACGCATGAACTCCAGTCCGCCTGCCGATGCAATATAGACCTTGAATTCATGGGCGCGCAGATAATCCATCAGTTCAATCATGGGAAGATAAGCCAATTCGATATAGGGCTGATCAAAACGAGGATGCTTCGCCGTGCGAAGCCACGTTCTCGCAATCGCTCGATACGCGTCAATCGACTCTCCGCCATAGGTCGCCATCAAAATCTGTTCAAAGCCCTTTTCCCCAATGGAAGCCAGTGCGTCTGGATCGCCCGAGAGTACGGTTTTAAAGGGTTCGGTATCCTTCCACTCTGGATGCTCGGGAAGCAGTTCCTTCACCCGATCCAGCGTAAACAAGATCTGAAAGTAGAGCATTTTCTCCACCCAAAGCGTGCCATCATTATCAAACGTAGCAATACGCTCCGCTGGCGGAACATAATCGGGACCATCGATCCGGCAGACCTTCTCCACAAACCCAAGAAGGGCCTGCTTCGTTTCGGTCTCGTTCCACGAGGCCAGAGGATCCTCTCCGGCCATCACTTGGCCCAGCGAGGATAAAAGAAAGAAAATAACAAAAGTCGACTTAATGAAACTTACTCCTTTAAATGATGCATTAGAAAATAACAACAATACTCTTGTAAGTAAGTATAAACTACTCAGAAAATCAAGGAGGTCAAATCTATAAAACCAATCGGGTTCTATTTAACACCTAGGGCCCAGACCGAAAAAAGTTAGTAAAACACTCCCTTTAACGCCTCCGTATAGAATTCATCGAAACAACCCAATCTGATGACTCTTATTTTAATCGTCCAAGGATTGGAAGAGCACAGGAGGCCGCGCCCAACTCGTTGAGGGTCTTTATGCTCCGGATCAACTCATGGGCACCTTGGCCGTGAATATTCTTCCCATTTCCATGCGTCCTTTCATACCGTTTCCGGGACAAAGATTCCTCGTCAACCAGTGATCCCAAAACCAGGCGATCCAACGCCGAACCTGAGGATCCGGACTTTTCCCGAACAAGGCATCGTTGCGAAAGCTCGTCAGTGCGATTTTAATAGAAGTAAGTGAGGACTGAGAGGCTGCAAGCTGGCCGTTGCGGATGAATTCGGTGGTGGGCATGTGAATTGACAGGTCTGAATTTACTGAGGAGGTTTCATATTCTTGAATTGAGAGTTCTTCATCGATTCATATTTTAAGAACACTACCATTCTTAGTTATCACCGTGTGGTGCCATTGACTATCTAGGACGTCGGTGGACGCGGGAACGCTAACGGTCGGTGCCGAGACGGATCATTGTGCCTTTGATGAATAATGATCTGGGGAAATCGAGGTGCTTCTTCGGGGGCGGGAGCAATAGCTGGGATAAAAACATAGGCAGTGTCCCAATTCTGGGCTGGGGTGTTCATACCTTGTATGCGAGTCGTTTGGTTAACGTGTATCGGGGGGGATTTGGTCTGAATGTGTTTCATGATGAGAGGGGAATCACTAAACAAAGGAGAGAGATCATGAGAAAGAGTTGTGTGGGTATAGGGTTTGCATGGGTGGCCCTGATGTCGTCTGCGCAAGCGCTGATCACGAACATGGTCTGACGGAAGGGGTGAACGACGGTTATGAAGACAATGCAGAAGCTGTGCCAGACGGCATGAATAACCTGATGGAATATGCCTTGGGCGGTGATCGGCTATTGAACGATGCTGCGAATGTGTTGCCGGAATTTACAATGGGGAGAGTGATGAGGTGGCAATGGCAGTATGGAATACGAATTCCTATGCGGGGGGTTCAGATGGCGATGAATGGTTTGTCGGAAGCGATTTCATCGATTTATAAATCTTACTTTTTCGTAGTGTTTTAGATGGTCTCTTTGATGTTTTTTCGACTAGAGTGGGTTTCGTTGAATA
>JBAHZU010000017.1:0-8931 GCA_037132875.1 Pontiella sp. | reverse complement strand
GTTTAACATGGTAACTCTGGCCTCGTTAGGGTATCCGGTCGCTTTGTTGTATGTTTTATACCGTGTGTATTAATGTCAGAAGGTGCTGTTTGGGTTGCTTTGCGGAACGTAAATAAAGGATTGACCGGATGAAACAGAATTTGGGCGTGAAAATAGGTTTTGGGCTATGTGCCTTAATGCTGGTTATTAATGGATTTGCAGACGCTAAAAAGGTGGGCGATTTCCAACGGCTGGAAAGCTGGTCAGGCTTGTCGGAAACGAGTGAAAAGGGGCCTTTTGGAGATGCTGTGGCTAGACTGCAAACGCCGGGTAAGGCCTCTTTTGAATATACGCAGCCCAAAACGTTCTTAAGTGGAGAACGGGTCGATTTTTCGGAGATGCTGGATCAGGTTGCTGTCGAGGATTGGTATGACTTCCGCTATCTGGAATTTCAGGTAAAACTGTTGGATGATCGGCCGCTGGAGTTGGCGTGTACGATTCGGCCCTTGGGGGTCGGGCGGCCGGACTATGTGACGTCGCTTTCATCGAAAGCAACGGTGCGGGGGAAGGGGTGGCATAAGGTGGTCTTTTCCTTGCGCGACTTTGACTATCTTCGCCACCAGGGTACCTTCTGGAAATATATCCAAGGATTGGAACTTTCGGCCTCCGGAGCACACGAATTTGTTCTCCTTAGTCAGCCGCGTCTCAAGAAAAGTAAAGCCGTGGCCCTTTCTGCTGCGGTTAAATCTAAACCGGTGAAGGTGGGCGAATCCATCCACTATGATTTGTTGATTGAAAATGAAAGTTCGGTGCCTCGGAATGTTGTTCTCGTTTTGGAAAAGACGGCCTGGGAAGCCTGCCCAGCTGCTTTGACAGCAACGGAGTTTTTAATGAAACCGTGGGAAACGAGGACGGTGACTTTGTCTGTTCAGATGACTGATCTCGTTGCGCCGGGCGGCCGTGAGACTCGCAAGGTTACGGTGATTCCTGATGGCCGAGGTGACTTACAGGAGGAGCTCAGTCTCATTACGGTTCGGGAGCTTCCGCATCCGTATTTGATCCATACGGAAGAGGGATGGCAGCAGGTTCAGGACAAGGCTGAAACGGTGGCGTGGGCCAAAATGGCGAAGCAGGAATATATCGAAAACGCCAGAAAATGGCGGGTTCCGGACATCAGGAACCGCGGTGATTATTGCTACAAAAATAAGACGGCTGGCGCTGTGGAACGCTGTGCCGTGGCTTGGAAGTTGAGCGGAGAGGATGAGCTGGCGCAGAAGGTGATTAAAATTCTGCGCGATTTTTCTGATCCCCAGAAAGGCTATCCGACCACGATTCGCAGCAATAATGGGGCGCATGTGCATCGGGGCATGTTTTTTATGCATATCGCACGTGCGTATGACCTTGTTTACGATCATGTTTCGCTCACGCAGCAGGATCACGAAAATATTGAAAACACCCTGCGTCTTTATAGCCAATGGGTGGACTATATGATCCTGACCGGCGATGGGAATAATCATCAGGACGGTCTGGTGGCCGGGGCGTTGATGAATAGTTTGGTTTTGCAGGATATGGCCGAGGTTGATCGCTATCTTTATGGCACCGGCGGCCTGCTGGATCTGATTGCGCAAGGGGTGCTGGACGACGGGCATTATTTTGAAGGCACGGCCAATTATAATATTCTGGCGGGCAATATTTTCAATTCGGTTGCTGTGGCTTTAACTCCTTGGGGTTTAAATCTTAAGGATTGGAAGATTCCGGCTAAATACGGGAAACATATTATGGTTTCTCCGTGGGCGCTGACGGGTGAATTCCTGGGCATGTCTTTTGAGCGGCAGGGACCCAGCACGCGCACGTATCGCCAGCTGAAAGATATTTGGGATGCGGTTATTCCAATGAGCGATTGGCGCGGCGTGGTGTTTGCTTCCAACGATTCGGGGGGCATTGATCTGACTTCTGGGGAAAATGAAGCCGGGTTCGGATTCGAGATGGCATATTATCTTTGGCAGGATCCCGCGTATGTCCCGCTGCTGAAAATGATGAAAAAGCGCGATCTACTTTTTGGCGTTGCGGAGTTTCCGGAGGTGGAGGGCGAGCTGGGTACGGAGTCCTATGTTTCCGACAATGTGGGTTTTGCTGTGCTACGCTCGAAGGCCGAGGAGCCGCGCGAGCGCTATCAGGTGGTGCAACGATATGGAACTCATGGCGGTTATCACGGTCATTTCGACAAAACCAGTTTGCTGTCGCTTTCTCGTTTTGGGCGGAGCCATTACAACACAGAAGCCTCGTGGTTCGGCTATTGGTCGTTCATGTTTAAAATGTGGGTGCAGACTTCCGATGCGCACAATATGACCGTGGTTGACCACCGCATGCAAAAGCCAGCTGATAATCGCCGCATTTTGTTCCATACGGGCGATCTGATGCAGGTCTCGGCCACCGAGATTGAAACCGTTTGGATTGATCCTCCGTATGGGGGGCAGACGCCGTATGCATTGAAAATGCCGGAAGAAAAAATGTGGCAGGAAGCGCGCTGGCTTCCCACGCCTGTCAACCCGCGTCCGCAGGGGGACACGGGAACTCCGTCGGAGCCGGTGCTGCAGCGTCGTCTACTGATTACGACCGATGACTATGTCGTGATTGCTGACTATCTGAAAGGCACGAAACAGCATGACTTCGATAATCTATTTAATGGGAAGGGGCTTGTTGAGCTTTCCGCCGAGAAGAAGACCTTTATTGAACACACGGCGCAGTGCGATCCAAATCCGTATAGCAGTGCACAATTTATTACCGACTGCAATTGGTATGAAACCGAGGGGACGGTGAAGGCTGCATTTGTGCTGGATTGGTCGAAAGGCGAAATGGGCGGCCGGCATTCCTGCTCGGAGCCGGGTATAATGAATTTGGATTATTATTCGCTCTGGCCGAAGAAGGCGGGTGTGATGGTTGGGAATTATGCCGAATCGCTCAATGTGGCGCGGCAACTTTTTTATAAAGTGATCGGCGATGGCACCGTGCTGGCCGAAGGGCAATTTGCACCTTGGATTCTCGGCAAGGCTGAAATTGATGTGGATATCCAAGGATTGGAAACTCTGGTTATTGAAACGCGGATTGAAAAGGCTCGTGATCTGAAAACCATTTTCATGGGAAATCCGACCCTGCTGAATGCCAACGGGGATGAAATTCCATTTAATGTGGAAACACTCAATGTGGCGGAGGCCTTGGGTGAAAATCGAGACTATGCCGGCGGTAATGTGACGCTTTTTGGCGAGCCCTATGCGCGCTCCCTTGCGGCAGAACCTTTGAATCGTAAAGAACCGGGTTTGCTTACGATTGATCTGACCGGTAAAAATGCAACTCGGTTCATGGCGGTATTCGGGGGCGATTATCCGGTGGGCGGGGACGACGTGCACCGTAAAATTATTGCCACGCGGGTCACTGGAACAGAGGCCCGTTTCCTGAGCGCGATTGAACTGCATGAAGACCAACCGGTCATTCAATCTATCGAAGCGGTGAGTGAGAATGAAATTATCATTCATCGGGTAAATGGGCAGGTTGACCGGATTACGATTTCAAATTTTGAGGACCAGGATAAACGCGTTAGAGTGGAAATGACGGTGAAACAGGAGGGGCAGGTTATTGCATCTGAGCAAACCGATGCGCTGAAGTAGGGCGCGTGCAATGCATGGGTGCATTCAAAAGAACGAATGACACGCCGGCTAAATTGGTGTGGATCTCGAAGATCGTGCATGATGAAGTTAAATCGGTCGGTCCGGTTGAAAACAACGGTCGACGAAATTAAATTACGCAGATCAAACCTGCGAGATAGTCCCGATTATTTGGAGTATTTATGAAAAAATGTGTATTGAGTGTATGTTTAATTGCTGCGGGAAGTGCGGCCGCGGGCAGTCAACCGATTCGTACGGAACAGCCCCGCCCGAATGTTATTTTTGTGCTGACCGATGATCAAGGCTATGGCGATCTCGGCTGTCATGGCAACCCGATTTTGAAAACGCCGAACCTCGATAAAATGCATGAGCAGTCGGTGCGCTTTACCGATTTCCACGTCAGCCCATTATGCACGCCAACGCGTGGGGCACTCATGACCGGGCGTGATCCCGGCCGCAACGGGGCCTATCGCACCAGTGCCGGCCGATCGATCCTGCATACCGATGAACGGACGTTGGGCAATCTCTTTGCTGAAAATGGATATGCCACGGGCCTGTTTGGGAAATGGCATTTGGGCGACAACGCGCCGCACCGTCCGCAAGATTATGGTTTTCAGGATGTGGTTTGGCATCGCTGCGGCGGCATTGGCCAGGTATCGGACTATTGGGGCAACGATTATTTTGATGATACCTACGAACGCAACGGCACCTTGGAAAAGTTTGAGGGCTACTGCACCGATATCTGGTTCCGTGAGGGTATGCGCTTTATTGAGGAAAATAAGGAAAAGCCATTCTTTCTCTATCTGCCGCTGAACGCACCACACACGCCTCTCATTGTGGGGGAGGAGTGGTCGGCTCCGTATGAGGATCTGGTGGATCGTGAAATTCTGGCTGATTACTACGGCATGATTGCCAATATTGATTACAACTATGGCCTGTTGCGTGAAAAGTTGAAGGAGCTGGATTTGGAGGACAATACCATCCTGATCTTTATGACCGATAATGGCACATATGTTGGCGCCAAGTTCAGTAATAACGACTCGGAGCCTATCTCGGGATTCAATGCGGGAATGCGGGGCAGAAAGGCTTCCATTTATGATGGCGGCCACCGGGTGCCTTTCTTTATTCGCTGGCCGGATGGCGGATTGGCGGGCGGGCGCGATATTGATACGCTCACGGTCCAATTCGACCTGTTTCCTACACTCGCTGAGCTATGCGGCATTACGCTTCCGACGGATCGCATCATGGATGGGGAATCTCTGGTTCCACTCCTCACAGGAGCGAAGCAATCGTTGGAACGCGACCATGTGATATTGCAATTCCATGGGGGAGCTGCCTTTCCGGAAGATCGATTGAAACAGGAATTTTCTTATATTATGACCGAACGCTGGCGCCTACTGCATGGACGGGAGCTTTATGATATGGAGGTCGATCCCAAGCAACGCAAAGACGTCTCCGCAGAGTACCCGGATGTGATGAAGCAGCTCTGGTCGCACTACGAACCCTACTGGGAATCGGTTGTCACGGGAATGACTCCCGTCCGGCTTGATTTGGGGAACCCGACCGAAAACCCCGTCGAGCTCTGCTCGCAGGACTGGTATATGCCGAAAGGAAATCCGCCGTGGAACTTCCGCCTCATCAGCAAGTTGCCGCGCGTAACTGCGCCTTGGATGGTCGATGTGAAAAAGGCTGGGCGTTATCGCTTTACGTTGCGCCAGTATCCAGAACTGGCCAATAAGATCATCAAAAAGACCGTGCGGGCCAAAATCGAGATTGCTGGATTGTCTAAGGAAGTGGACGTGAAACCGGGTAGCAAGAGCGTGGTGATGGAACTCGACCTGCCGGTCGGTGAAACCGAACTGATTACCTATCTCTATAATGAGAAGGGCGAGGCGGGCGGGGCCTACTTCACCGAAGTTGAAGCACTTTAGTTCCGTATGCTCGAATAAGTGTGATAGAAAGTTATAAATTAATAGTTAAAACTAATGCGACTGAATTGGAGAGTTGATGAGAAAATATGTAATGCTGACGATGGCGGGGCTTGTTGCCGCTTCAGGCTCTGTTATGGCCCTTGATCTTTATGTTGGCCCGAATGGGAAGGATTCCAACGAGGGCTCAGCACGAGCCCCTTTTGCAACGTTGGCGGCTGCGCGTGATGCGGCCCGTCCAAGGGTTGGAAAAGAAACGGTCACGGTGCATGTGGCCGATGGCGTCTATTATCTACCAGAAACGCTATTTTTTACGCCTGCTGATTCCGGTTCAGAACAGCATCCCGTTTTCTACAAGGCCGTCAACGAAGGCGGCGCCGTGCTCAGCGGGGGCTCGAGGTTGGATCTGAAATGGTCGCCGTATAAGCATGGAATTTTCATGGCAAAGACCCCCGCCGGTCTTAAGGTGGATCAGTTATTCATCAATGGAGAAAACCAGCGCATGGCGCGCTACCCGAATTATGATCCAGCAAAGAAGACCGCCGCCTATCAGGGCTACGCCGCCGATGCCTTTTCTAAAGAAAGAGCAGCGAACTGGGCCGATCCGACGGGTGGATATATTCATGCGATGCATCGTGCGCGGTGGGGCGGATATCATTATCGTATCACCGGAAAGAATGCCGACGGTGAAGTCACCTATGTAGGCGGTTGGCAGAACAACCGCAAGATGGGCATGCATAAAGATTTTCGGATGGTGGAAAATATCTTCGAGGAGCTGGATGCACCCGGAGAATGGTTCCATAACGCCAAGTCGGGTCTGCTATACTACATGCCGGAAGCCGGAACCGCGCTGAACAGTGCTGTGGTTGAGGTGGTTCGTCTGCGTCATCTCGTCGAGTTTCAGGGCTCTATCAAAGCACCGGTTAAAAACATCACCCTTCAGGGCTTCACGGTACGGCATGCAGCACGCACGTTCATGGAAACGGATGAGCAAATGCTACGTTCCGACTGGGCCATCTACCGTGGGGGTGCATTCCTGCTGACCGGCACCGAAACGGTGTCCATTCTCGATTGCGAATTTGATCAAGTGGGCGGGAATGCCATCTTCGTAAATAATTATAACCGCCACACGTTGGTGAAGGGCTGTCATATTCACGACACCGGCGCGAGTGGCGTCTGTTTTGTGGGCGATCCGAATGCCGTGCGCGACCCGCTGTTTGAATATCGTGAGAAAAATGACCTCGACACCATTGACCGCACGGTCGGACCGAAAACCGAAAATTATCCAGCTTTCGGAACCGTTGAAGACTGCCTCATTCATGGGATTGGCCGCGTGGAAC
This sequence comes from Pontiella sp., assembly GCA_037132875.1. Taxonomy (GTDB): domain Bacteria; phylum Verrucomicrobiota; class Kiritimatiellia; order Kiritimatiellales; family Pontiellaceae; genus Pontiella. The sequence goes on along the minus strand of JBAHZU010000017.1, from coordinate 2,022 downwards.
GTCAGCCTGCTGGCGTGCAGATTGAAATGGCCATGAAGATTACGGTGCGCGATACCTCCATCTACGACACCGCCCGTGCGGGTATTAATGTCGGTGATGGCTGCTGGGGCGGACATTTGATTGAACGGGTTGATGTTTTTGACACCGTTCTAGAAACACATGATCACGGCTCATTCAATTCCTGGGGACGCGACCGTTTTTGGCATAGTAATCGGGGCGAGTCGCAACGGGTGATTGATAAAGAACCTAATCTCCCCTTCCTCGATGCCATGCACACCACCGTGATTCGCGATAGCCGTTGGCGCTGCGACCATGGTTGGGATATCGACCTAGATGATGGCTCCTCGAACTATGATATTTATAACAATCTGATGCTCAACGGCGGGCTGAAGTTCCGCGAAGGGTTTCGTCGCCGCGCATGGAACAACATCATGGTCAACAACGGCTTTCATCCACATGTTTGGTATAACGACAGTGAGGATGAGTTTTTCAACAACATCGTTATGCGTCCGCCGCGGGGTGCCAGCGTGCCGACCAGAACCGCAAAAGGTAAGCGCATTGATAACAACCTCTTCTACACCGGCTTCCCGGAAGAGATGGAGTGGTATCTAATCTCCAAGTGGGACATCAATTCAGTGTATGGCGATCCACTCTTCAGCGATCCGGCTAGCGGTGACTTCTCCGTGATGGAGGGTTCCCCGGCCTTTGATCTGGGCTTTAAGAATTTCCCAATGGATCAGTTTGGCGTGAAGAAACCTTCGCTCAAAGCCATTGCCGAAACGCCGATCTTCCCCGAGCTGAAATTGGAACGCACCAAACCGCGCCAGCCGCCAGAGAATCGGATGCTCGCTCACTATTGGTTGGGTGCCAAACTTCAGGGATTAGAAGGCGAGGATTTCTCTGCCTATGGTACCCGCAAAGAAGATGGCGGTGTGGCGCTGCTCGAAGTGCCGAAGGGTTCAGCCGCAGCCAAGGCCGGTTTGGAGCAGAGCGATCTGATCCAGGGCATCAACGGCACGCCGATTAAAACCGTTGAGGATCTCTTGACCATGTATACCACGGTCGGAAATGTTCCGCTGCAGGTGAAGGTGGTTCGCGCACAGCAAGCCCAAACCATGACCCTCCAAGGCATTCCGTTTATTGAAGTCAAAACATCGGGAAAAATAGTTCCAACCCTTGGGAAAATCACGGCAAAGTCTGGCACGAAGAATGATTCGCTGGAGGTGCTGGTGGATGGCAAGCTGACCAAGAGCTATGGCCCCATCTATCCCAACGGAACATCGGGGGGGGCGTATAAAATTGATCTTGGAAAGGTTCAACCGGTTTCGGCGATCACCAGCTGGACGTATAAGCAAGGCGCTCGCGGCGTACAGAAGCTGACGATTTATGGCAGTGCCTCAGAAAAAGATCCCGGTTGGAGCTTCAATAATCCCGCTCGTTTCGTTCCACTGGGATCGATCGATACCAGTACGCTTAAACCGAGCGAGTTCACCGGTGTCACGCTACGCGGCGACCTTGGCGACTACCGTTGGATCATCTGGCAGGTGGATCCCATCAACGACCGCGGCGAAAACTCGGCCTACCAAGAGCTGACCGTCGAATAAATCAAGCGGATCTTTACTCCTCATACCTGCATGATGGGTGTGAGGAGATAAACACAATGCGAGAGGCGGGATGGGGGCGCAACCGCGTGGCCACTTTTCGTGAAAGATTCATCCTGAAAAATGCAGGTGCCAAGTGGGCGCCGTAAAAATGGATAATGATGAGAGAAGAGTTACGAGCTAAAATCATCGAAGTTTGTGATAAAAAAATAGTAAGCAAAGGAGACCATGTGGGTTTGTCATTCTATGCTTTTTTCGCAAATAAGAATGATCATCCCGAGTTACTTATGGAGGTGGCTACGTGGTGGATTCAAACGCACAAATTGGATCATTTCGTGAAAGCGCATACCGTGAAAGAAATGATTCAACGTGGAATGTAGCAATAAATAACGATTGGGATGTCATCTCTCCAACGTCCCTT
>JBAHZU010000116.1:0-13223 GCA_037132875.1 Pontiella sp. | reverse complement strand
ATTTTTCTAGGGGGGCGTCTTGGATATCTCCTATTTTATAGTTTTGATACTCTCCTAAAGGATCCCCTATACGCATTCCGAGTTTGGGAAGGCGGCATGGCTAGTCATGGCGGATTCATCGGGGTGATTCTTTTCCTGCTCTGGTATGCAAAAAAGAATCATCATTCGTTCTGGAATCTAACCGACAACATGGCGGCCACGGCCTCCTTGGGGGTTGCATTCGGACGCTTGGCCAACTTTGTGAATGGTGAACTCTGGGGACGGGTCTCCGAGGTAAAATGGGCGGTCATATTCCCGCAAGAATTGGGGTTACATTATGGCCAATATGACCGTGCCGGCCTTTCCACTCTGATTGAGGCCGGCAAACTGGTCCCCCGCCACCCGTCTCAGCTTTATCAGGCCATTATGGAAGGATTTCTCATTTTCGGACTTATGATTCTTTTGCGCCATACCGCATGGGGCAAAAAAGCGGGGGCCTTGAGTGCCAGCTATTTGATCCTTTATGCCCTCGCCCGCATCAGCATGGAATTTTTCAGGGAACCGGATAGTACCATCTACTTCGACTGGCTGACGAAGGGCCAACTCTATTCCTGCTTCATGATTCTTGGCGCAGGGGTGATTATTTGGCAGAAAAAGTTATTCAGCCGCCAGATAGAGGCTGCATAACGCCACTCTACCGACAATCGCGCGATTCCAGCTCCCCCCCCATTCAACTCCGGCGTAACGAAACGATCGAAAGCGTAAGCCACAAACCCCGTGGCGAATTTTTTTTTAATTTCGCGCCTTTGAAGTGCTGATCGTCCTGCATCTACCTTCAATTAGAGTCGCTCAACGCAGACATCTACGCCGGCCGGCCCCACCTCGTGGGGGCTAAAAATGGGGAAACAGAACTTATCTCCGGTTAACGGAGCTAATTACGTACTCAAATTTGGTATTTATTCAATCTTTACGCGCTCAATCGGATCGGGCCTTATACCTCCATCACGAAATCTCGCACCGGGCTCAACACAATCCTTACGTGCGACAAGGGACCCATGAAAAATAAATATAAAATTCTGATCCTGTTTCTTTTCACCCTATCCACCACGCCATGTTTTTCTGACTTCACCATTTCCGTACATTTCACCTCGGGAGTTGAAGAAGGCTATAAGAGTGCTTTTAACGAGGCCGCCTCTTTTTGGGAAACGCAGATTACGGGCTACCGCTACGACAACCGGAACCTGCAAGGCATTAGCATTTCAGCCGATATTGCAATCAACGATGGGGTTGGCGGCCAATTGGGTTCTGCAGGACCGACGAGCGGTTATTTTTTTAATGACATCATACTGGGCGGCGATGCCGCGCCTTCCGACGTGCTTTATGCAACCGCAGGCTCCATGACATTCGATACCGCCGATGTCGACTATTTGATCACGGCCGGCTCGTGGGAAGCGGTCATCCGCCATGAAATGGCACACGTGATGGGCTTCGGTACCCTTTGGGGATATGAAAGCGAAGGTACCACTTATAATGATTTCTACCTCAGTGAAAGCGGACAATATACCGGCGCAGCCGGCCTTGCCGCCTATCAAGCAGAGTTTGATGGCGCCGCCACCTATGTCCCGATCGAACTCGAAGGAGGAAGTGGTACGGCAAATGGACACTGGAATGAAATCTATGAAGGCGTTGGCCTGACAGGCATTACCGACCTCGATGGAAATGATATGGCCCGTGAACTCATGACGGGCTGGCTTAACTCCCCATCCTTCGTGAGCCAAACCACTTTGGGTCAGTTTTATGACCTAGGTTACACCGTTATTCCCGAACCATCATCCTTTCTGCTTTTGGTTCTGTTCGGGAGTGTCGGCATTTGGATCCGCCGCCGGCTTCTCCTTTAGACTCACCTGATCGTTCTCCATCCGGAGCTAACAATCGGCCGCAGGTTTTGGGGTTATTTCCAGATCACTGATGCATCAAGCATTTCCTTTGTTTCGGCACTCGGCGGCGGCGAATCCTTGGGCTTATGCATATCGGTATAGGCTCTATACCGGAGACAAACACGCCCCCCCTCGATCCAAGCAGGCCCATTTCCAACGCCCTCCAAAACGGAAGCCGCCTACCCTTCGGATTGAGTGCCACCCTTTAAACTTAAATTAAATTAAAATGAAACATCTAAAACCAAACTAGTATTCGCATTCTATCAAGAGTTGGCGGCAAATATCCTTTCGGCGAACCTGAAGAATCGCTATATATGAGTCTGACTCTGGGAGCCCTCATATGAGACCATACCTGTACCATTCAAGCCTATACGCACTGCGGATCCCCGTCTGTGCACAGCCCCACCGGAACAGATGCAACGGCTCCCCGATCTCATCAGGCCTCGATGGTCTCGTTCAAATAGTTGCCAAAGAAAATCATCACGAAGGTCTAAGTACAAATGACCAGCAACTGGATCCCGCGTGTCCTGAAAACAAGGTTCACCGAGGACGGAGAAAAAAGACGTTCAATCTGTTTTCCGTTCGAAACATCGAATACGTCAAAAAGCAGGATACCCCATGAAGAATCAGCCACGCATCACCCGCCTCCTATCGGTCATCCTTGCCACCCCCCTCTTCACGGTCGCCAGCGCCAACGAAACGAATGCAAACCACTCCATAAAAAGTGAGTTTAACTACACCCAAACCGATATAGCCGACCAGCTGGTTATTCTCACCTGCAGCTCCGAAAAAGAAACCTGGTATGGCAGCGGATTTATTGCAGAAATGGACCATAAAAAATTCATTTTCATCAACCAGCACATCATTCTCGGTGCCGACAAAATCCGCTTTACCACGCAGAAAGGAACCCCACTTCGCCCCCGTCGAGTGGAATTGGCAGAAACCCGCAATATGGCTCGCCTCGAACTAGAAACCGACCATGCATTCCAAATCAGCACCTCGGTCAAGATGGACGATCCCGTTGCCATATTTGGCAATACGAACGGTGAGTCCGAAGAATTCTACGGCATCATTAATGGGATCGGTGCCGACTTGGTGGAAACCACAGCCGCCTTCTCGTCAGAAAATGGAGGCGCTCCGGTCCTCAACCTCACCGGCGAGGTTGTCGGCATGGCCAGTCAGGTGCGAGAATCCCGCCACCATGCCATGAAAGAAGGCACCAAGTTTGAAAACCGTACGCGCCGATTTTGCCAACGCCTTTCCGGAGTTCGGTGGAAACCCGTCCACTGGAAAAAATATAATAACGCCTATGGCCATACCTACCGCATCAATGAACAACTGGTGGAAAGCACCTTTGACATTCTCGTGAATTGGCAGAGAAAACCATTCCAATCCATCTCGCTAGACTCCCCATTGGACCGGACGCTAACCTCATGGGTTGAATCCCACAATATGGTCATGCAGAAGCACGATAAATATTCAGAAAAGCGTAAAAGATATGCGGTTTATTCTGAAAGCCTGCAGGAACTCTCCGAGGTGTGTCGCAGGCGCTCCCGCAAACTCTATATGATAACCGAGCAGCGCGATTTGACGGGGTTCCTCCGCAATGAAATCAATGCCCAGGCCTCCGCTCTTGCATCCGCCGCGAAATATATTCAGCGGCGTAGCGACACCATTCACTCCTTCAGCGAATAATCAAAACCGGATGAATCCATGACTAACTATCTGAGCATCACGCTACTTCTCCTATGCACCACCCAGCTGACCGCCTTCTCTGCGCCCAAAGAAACCGAGCAGGAAGAGCAGAATACATTAGAGAACCGACTGGCCAAAGAAAAAGAAATCAAGGCCCAGTTCGAATATACCTTTAACGAGGTCGCCGACCAGCTCGTCACCATTTCTTGCAGCAGTCCCTCGGGCCGCAGTTCGGGGAGCGGTTTCATTGCCTCCATGAATGGGAAAAACTACCTATTCACCAATCAACACGTCATTATGGGCGCAGATAAAATCATTTTAAAGACCGCAACCGGTCGACTTTTACGTCCACGCCGCATTGAACTGGCGGCCCAGCGCGACATTGCTCGCCTGCTCCTGGAAGAAACCGATGGATTGACCATTTCAGCCTCCATGAAGAAAGGGGATCTCATTGCCGTATTTGGCAACAGCGAAGGCGGCGGCGTGGCCACCGAACTGTACGGAAAAGTCACGGGAGTTCGCACCGATACGGTCGAGGTCTCGGCCGACTTTGTTTCCGGAAATAGCGGTAGCCCCGTCCTCAACCAGAACAAAGAAGTCATCGGCATTGCAAGCTATGTCAGCTGGAAAACCGACGAAGACGATCACGTCGTGACCCGCCGTTTCTGCTACCGGTTGACCGACGAAAAGTGGAGGTCCGTAAACTGGAAAAAATACAATGAAAAATACGGGAAACTCTATCGTAAAAACAAAGGGCTCATCGATTCGATTTATGATGCGTCCAACACGTGGTACGAAAACCCCTTCAGCCGCATGTCGTTTGAAGACCACAAGGACCTCGGACTTCGAAATTGGGCCAAAGAGCACAACATCATGGTCAACCGCATTGAGCGCACCATGGGCCAACGCATCAGCCAGGACGAGTTAGACAACATAAACCGGAAGATCTGCGACGATATGTTGGATAGCGCCGAGGCCCTTTCCAGCTCCTGCCGCGACCGGGCTCGGCAAATGCGCTTTCTGGCCAAGCAGCAAGAACTGACCGGGTTTCTCCGCGACTCCTTTCAACAGCTTTCAGAACGCATGGAAAATGCCGCAACAGGCATTGATGCCTACGGAATCAAACTATCAAAGAACAACTATTTCTATTTCGAGTAATCCCCCGTACTCCGATTATTTTATTGCTCGGCCAGCAGGGTTCTGAATCGGTCGAGCCCTTCCATATCGCGGCGATCCAATTTGTAATGGATTGAATTATCCAGATAATCAACCCAGAATTCCTGAGAGCCGCCCAGTTGTTCCGCATAGCGCTCGGCAATGCATTCCATACCCAGAAAACCGGCCGCATAGGCCGCATGAGCAATTTCAGCAATGGCCTCGATATGCTCAAAATCTTTACGAACCGCCCAGACTGCAAAAACAAATGGCAGTTTGGTCCATTTCAACCAGGCTTCAGCGAGATCAATATCCCCCGCTGTAGCAGGATCAGCACACAGCGCCCGATCTCCAATCACCACCGATGCATCCCGTTTTTCCAAGGTTTGGAAATCATACATCTCGATCTTTTGTTTAAAATATCGAGTCATCAATAACTCGGCAAGTGCGTTTGATGTGGCCGAAGCCGGATCCCGCCCAATGGTTTTAATCTGCCCCATCGGCTTATTGCACTTCAACAGCACGCTGCGCACTGGCCCCTCTGCCGCAATGCCCAGCCCCTTGATCATGGTGAGGTCGGAATGAGCAAACAGATGCGCCACCGGAATCACCGCCGCATCCACGCTTCCGCTCAGGAGTCCGCGAACCAAATTGGAGGGATGGTCAAATATCACCTCGGATCCGGGGGCCACCTCTTTCAATTTTTCCATGAGAGGCGCCTGATTACTGTAGGGAGCGCCCGCAAAAACAAATTCTTTCTTTTTCATCATCATCTACTTCTTCTTACCTGAAAAAATACAAACCGTACCAAAGGTCAGCGCCTGATACTGCACACTGGAAAATCCGGCCGCACGGAACATATCCGTCACCGTATCGGGCCGCGGGAAATCCTCAATGGAATCCATTAAATATTTATAGGCCGCGCCGCCCCCCAGGAATTTTCCAATGATTGGAACCAAGGGGGTGTAGCACGTATATCCCAAACGAATCAGCGCATTTGCCGGATAGGTGGCCTCTAGAATCACCAGCATACCGCCCGGTTTCAACACCCGCCGCATTTCCTTCAGCGCATTTTGCCGATGTTCAATATTTCGAAAACAGAATCCTGAAACCAGACCATCGTAGGTTTCGTTCTCCATCGGCAACTGCAAGGCATCGGCCTGAATAAAGGAAACGGAATCGCCCAGCTTCCGCCGCGCGGCCTTATCCTTTGCAATCGCCAGCATCTGCACGGCCGGATCAATGCCATCGACAGTCACCTGCTCCGACTGATCTATAATTTCAAAAACCAAATCCCCCGTCCCCGTGCCGATATCCAGATAGCGGCCACCGCGAAACGGGTTCAGCCGCTCAATGGTCTTCCGCCGCCAGCCCTTATCCATCCCCATTGAAATGGCGCGGTTCGCCACATCATAATTCGTTGCAATGCGATCGAACATCTCCCGATTTTCTTTCGCAGAAATAAGGGTATCCCTATCTAAATTATTACTCTCCATACAAAAATCCTCGCCGCGCACCCTTCATCGGATGTCCTCCCATGTTTGAGGCGCATCCTGCCCGAATAACGAAAGAACATGATCGCAATAATAGCCCAGCATTTCTTTCACCGAAACCGTATCCGGATCCCGGCCTTTCATAAAATAATAGGGCGGCGACATGGGCATAATAATCCCACCCGCCGAAGCCACCCGCACTGCATTCTGAGCATTCAGCAACGTCCAAGGCGCCTCGCGCACACAAAGCACCACTTTGCGGCCCTCTTTCAGTTGGCAGTGCGCCGCGCGCGTCACCAGCGAATCGGCAATACCCGCCGCCACCTTTCCCAAGGTGTTCGCCGAACAAGGCAGAATCACCATGCCCAAAGTTGGAACAGAGCCTGAAGCAATGGTGGCCGTCAGGTTGGCATCGCTCCAAACCTCGGAAGCCAGCGCTTCAAGCTCAGCAAACGGTCCCACCTCCTGCTCATAGACCACGCGCCCCATCTTGCTCGCCACCAGCGTCACCGGCCACTGCGATCTCTCCAATAAGAGCTTCGTAGCCAATGCTCCCGAAGCCCCCGTCATGGTCACAATCAAATTCATAAACAAACCCTTTTAGGCAACGAATCCACTCAACAAGTCCTCTTCACGGAATGTTAAATTCATCCCAATCAACCCGCATTTCATATACAAACGCCCGACGGCCTCATCCCCCTTCACCACCAATCACCTGCCCAGCAGCACCACACAGGCCCCGGCAATTCCGGCGATGGCGGAGATCGGGAAAAATCGAACCGCAATCGGAATATTTTGAATATATCCTGCACCAAATGCACCCGCCGAAACCAACAAGGCAACCAGCGAGGCCACGCCACCGACCGTCATCCAAAGCAGCACCAACGCCGCAAAAGAAATCAGATGCGTAAAGGCCGCCACCAGCTGTGCACCGCGAGAGCCGAGTGCGGCAGGCACACTGCGCACCCCATTCGCCCGGTCGAACTCAATATCCAACAGCGCATAGATAATGTCGAAGCCGCTGATCCAGAAGAAGGAGAATATCGCCAGCAAAATCAGCGCCGGCGGAAAACTCACGGAATTGGTCACCGCAATAAAGGCCGCGACGGGGGCAACCGCCAAACAAACCCCAATGCCATAGTGGCAAAGCGGCGTAAAACGTTTCAACAGCGAATACACCGCCAAAGGAATCAGCGGGAACAGCGACAATTTAAAGACCACCGACCCGAGCAACCAACACGCCAGGAAATAGAACAAAAGGCCCACCACCGCAACTGCGATGCCCTGCGCCATGGAAAGCGTGCCCGAAGCCAGCTCTCGATTTTTCGTGCGCGGATTCTTCGCATCGATATCTCGATCAAAAATCCGATTCACCGCCATTCCAAACGTACGGGCGCCCACTCCTGCCAACGCAATCAGCAGCAAGGCCCTCAGCGAAGGCATGCCCCCCACCCCAATCCAAGCACCAGCAAACAGCAGCGGCAAACTAAAGATCGTATGCTCCACTTTCGTGAACGAGTGCAGTTTTTTCCAAAGTCCGGTAGGCGCGTCGTCCGCCTTCGGTTCGGGCTGTTCCAAGATTTGGAACAGCGCGTCAGCCACCGTTTCAGAAACCGGCGTGATATGAATCTGAATATCTTCCTTTCCCCGTCCATCGCCAAAATCAGTTACCCCTTTAATCAGGATGCAAGGAACCTCGTGCGATTCACAAACCCGAGCAACGGCATAGCCCTCCATGTCCACCAGCTCGCCATATGCCGACAGCTCCTTCTTACGCTTCGGCTCAAAAACGGGTTCATTCACGCTGACCAACCGCTTCAGCCCAAATCCAACGCCCACATTCACCGCCGCCTTCAGCTCTTCCGTACTCACCATCGACACCCGATACACCGCACCGCGCTCCAACCGATTGTTCAGGGCGCCGCAAACGCCCGCATTAATAATGGTGCTGCAGCCCCGCTCCACCAGTTGCTCCGTAGCAATGCGTGCGGCCTCCAGCCCCATTTCCTCCAAAACGTCAACCACAACCCCGTCCGGAACCCCGCGGTTCAGGAAGGGTTGTGCCTCCATGGATGTGGCAAATAAAATTCCAATCATTGAATAATCCCTGCTGCTTTCGCCATGTTCTGTAATGTTTCAATGGCCGCCCGGCCTTCTTCACCCAAATCGAGCGTGAAATCGTTCACATAGGTCTTAATATGCTCACGAGTCACATCATCCGCCCATTCTTGTGCATGCTGCCTCACATAATCGCGGGTCGAGTCCGGATCCGCGAATGCACTCTCAATTGAATCCTTCAACCGTGCTTCAATATCGGAAATCTTCTCCGGGCCCAACCCTTTACGGGCCGCAATACAGCCCAGCGGGATCGGTTGCCCGGTGGTTGCCTCCCACCAATCGCCCAAATCTTCCAAACAATGGAAACCCTGCTGTTGATAAACAAAGCGGCCTTCGTGAATGATGACCCCCGCATCGGCCTTTCCCGATTCAACCGCCTCCATAATCTGATCAAACGGCATGAAAATTCGATTTTTCAGAGCCGGATTCCATAAACGCAGCAACAAATGAGCCGTGGTAAACTCCCCGGGCACCGCAATAATCGAATCTGCAGTCAGCGTTTTTTCGGTCTGAGAAACCACCAAAGGACCACAACCCCGCCCCAACGCCGCGCCGCACTGCAGCAACTCATACTGTTCTTGAACCAAAAGCCACGTATGAAAAGAAAGCTTCGTAACATCCAGCTCCTCCCGAAAGGCCCACTGATTCAACGTTTCCACATCGCGAAGATAAGTAACTATATCAGCTTCCTTTTCCAGCTTGCAGAAGATGAACGTATCGTTTGGACAGGTTGAATATCCTATTTTTATCGTGTCATCCATCAAATCCGTACTCCCATGTAGGTATATAAATCATGTAAATCACGTACAGTTCTCTAAAATATATGATTGATGTGATCATATTTTCAGCTATTGTGCGTCGCATCCATATAAAAACAGTAAGTTGACTTTTTAACAGGAATTAATCGTACAATGTCCACACAACCAACACAAGGAGCCGGTTCTGGGATGAACCCACAGCTGATTGCCCAGCTAAACGGACTGGCCGAAACTCTATCCCCCACGCAACTCTCTTGGGCCGGCGGTTATTTAACCGGGCTCAGTGCTCAGATCGGCGGACAAGCCCTTTCTGCCGGCGCTTTGGCGGGCGGATCCGATCATGTGCTCACCATCTTGTACGGCTCCCAAACCGGCCATTCTCGCTCGGTGGCCGAAGAGCTCCGCGACGCCGCTCAGGAGGCGGGCGTGGCAGTTGAACTGGTTTCCATGGGCAAGTTCAAGGAGAAGAACCTTAAAAAGCTCAACTACCTAGCCCTCATCATTAGCACCCAAGGCGAAGGCGATCCGCCCGACGATGCCTTGGCATTGGTCGAGTTTATGCACTCGACCAAGGCTCCAAAATTAAAAGATTTCAAATTCTGCGTTCTCGGCCTAGGCGACAGTAGCTATGAGTTTTTTGGCAAAACCGGCAAGGACTTCGACGCCCGCTTGGAAGAACTCGGCGGCGAACGGGTGCTCGACCGAGTAGACCTCGATGTGGACTTTGACGATGGAGCTGAAGCTTGGATTCCAAAAGCCATCGCCACCATGAAGGCCCTCATTCCGGAACCAAGCGCCGCGCCATCCCCGGAGGCCTTTGGTGCTCCCACCGCTTCGACCGTGCACTACAGCCGCAAAAAGCCGCTAAAAACCCGCCTCCTGGCCTGCCAGAAAATTACCGGCCGCAATTCCGATAAGGATATCCGCCACATCGAAATCGATCTGGAAGATTCCGGGCTCAACTATCTGCCCGGCGATGCCCTAGGCGTCTGGTTCAAAAACGACGCAGAACTCGTGAACGACCTACTCGACCTGCTCAAACTGGATGCAACCGCAACCGTGCATGTGCACGACGAACCAAAACCAATCATCGAAGCGCTCATCGAAACCTTCGAGCTCACCCTGCTCCACCCAGCCTTCGTGACGGATTATGCCGAGCTGATCAACAGCGATGACCTGCGCAAAATTGCCGTCGAAACCGAATCGCTCCGCGACTACGTGAACAACCGACAGATCATCGATGTGGTTCGGGAATACCCCGCAACCATCGAAGCCGAAGCCTTTGTGGCCCTGCTTCGCAAGCTGACCCCACGCCTCTATTCCATCGCCTCCAGTCAGGCCGAAGTGGAAGAAGAAGTTCATTTAACCCTGGGGGTCGTTTCCTACGAAGCCCACGGGCACTACCATCTCGGCGGCGCATCTGGATTCCTCGGCCATCGTCTCAAGGAAGGAGAAGACGTACTGGTCTACGTGGAATCCAACGATAACTTCCGGCTGCCAGAAGATCCCTCCAAACCCGTCATCATGATTGGTCCAGGCACCGGCGTTGCTCCCTTCCGCGCCTTTGTGCAAGAACGGGCCGCTCAGGAAGCCCAAGGCGACAACTGGCTGTTCTTCGGCAACCCCCACTTCACCGAAGACTTCCTCTATCAGACCGAATGGCAGGACTTCCTCGCCGAAGGGGTACTGAACAAAATTGATCTCGCCTTTTCCCGCGACCAAGAAGACAAGGTGTACGTTCAGCACCGCATTGCGGAACAAGCCAACGAGCTCTGGAACTGGATTCAACGCGGGGCCCACCTCTATGTTTGCGGCGACGAATCCCGCATGGCACGCGATGTACACCAAGCCCTGCTCGAGGTCGTCGTTGATAAAGGCGGATACTCCACAGAAGAAGCCGAAGATTACCTCGTCCAGCTCCGCAAAGACGGCCGCTACCAAAAAGATGTTTATTAATGCCGAATACGTAACGTAGAAATTTACGCTTCATGCATTACGAATTTACGAAGGAGTTCAGAATGAACGACGAAAAACAATTGACCGAAGTCGAACACATTAAGGCCCGCAGCCGTCATCTGCGCGGGACCATCGAAGCAGGCCTGCAGGACCGCACCACCGGCGCCCTGCCTCCCGACGACACCCAGCTGACCAAGTTCCACGGATTCTATCAGCAGGACGACCGCGACCTGCGCGACGAGCGGCGCCACCAGAAATTGGAACCCCTATACAGCTTCATGCTCCGCGCCCGGGTTCCCGGCGGCGTCATTAAAGCCGAACAATGGAAAGCCATCGATGCCGTCTCTCGCGAGCTCACCGGCGGCGGACTGCGCCTGACCACGCGCCAGACCTTCCAGTATCACGGAATCATGAAACACAACGTGAAGCCACTGATCCAAGGCATCAACAAAGCCATGATCGATTCCATTGCGGCCTGCGGCGATGTCAACCGCAACGTTTTATGCAACACCAACCCCGTTCAGTCCGAACTCCATGCCTCCATTTATGCCGATGCCGTGGCCCTCAGCCAGCACCTGCTGCCGAGCACCGGCGCCTATCATGAGATCTGGCTGGATCAGGAACGAATCGTCAATTTTGAAGAGGAAAAGGAGCCCATCTACGGCGACACCTACCTCCCCCGTAAATTTAAAATTGCCGTAGCCATTCCTCCGCATAACGACGTGGACGTGAACGGAAACGACCTCAGCTATGTCGCCATCATCGAAGGCGACACGCTCAAGGGATATAACATCCTCGTAGGCGGCGGCATGGGCAGCACCCACGGAGAAACCGACACCTATCCGCAGATTGCCAAAAGCATCGGCTTCATCGCCCAAAAAGATATCTGCGCCGTGGCCGAAGCCATTGTGACCACACAGCGCGATTTTGGCGACCGCACCAACCGCAAACATGCTCGTCTAAAATATACCATCGACGATATGGGCGTAGACGTTTTCAAAAACCACGTAGAAGAGCGCTCTGGCATCAAATTTGCAAAAGCCGAACCCTACACCTTCACCATGCACTCCGACCGCTTTGGGTGGGTGGAAAATGCCGACGGCACCTGGAACCTGACCCTGTTCATTGAGCATGGCCGGATTACCGACCAAGAAGACGGCCCCCAAATGATGACCGGCCTGCTAAAGATTGCCGATCTCCACAAGGGCGATTTCCGCATGACCGCCACGCAGAATTTGATCGTTGCGCAAGTGGCAAAAAGCAAGAAAACCCAAATTGAAAAGCTAGCCGTTGAAAATGGCCTGCTTCGCAAAGATGCCAGCGTGCTACGCCAAAATAGCATGGCGTGTGTGGCCTTCCCCACCTGCACCCTCGCCATGGCCGAAGCCGAACGCTACCTGCCCGACCTGATTGGAAAACTCGACATCATCCTCGAAAAATACAACCTATCCGAACAGCCCATCGTCATTCGCATGACCGGTTGCCCCAACGGTTGCGCCCGCCCCTTCCTCGCGGAAATTGCATTTGTGGGCAAAGCCCCCGGGAAATATAATCTATACCTCGGCGGCGACGGAAAAGGCACCCGCTTGGTGAAGCAATACAAAGAGAACATCGGCGAAGACGAAATTCTCCAAACCCTGGACCCGCTGCTGGAAAAATATTCCAAGGATCGGAACAAAGGCGAAGGCTTCGGCGACTATTTGGTCCGCACCGAAGTGGTTCCAGCCATCTACGACGGCCGCGACTTCCACAAAGATCCAGCAAGCTTCCTCTCCACCGGAATCTAATCGTGAGAGCATGCGTCCCGTTTGCTCAAACGAACGGGACGTTTATTTTTCCGGCAGAAAAACGGGCTAAACAGCCCCGTCCTCGCAACCACAACGCGGGATTGCTCCCAGGACCTCCACGCGAAAGCGATGGCTTGGATCAGAATGCTTCCGGGCCACTCCGCTCCCCCGCCTTTTGGGGAGGACACTGCTCCAAGGGACTCTGATACGACTCCGGCAACGGAAAGCGATATCTCGTCATACCCGTCAGCAGCGAGCGGGGCCCCTTGAGCCCGGTCTGTCACCGCAACTTCCGTCCGATAAATTCGGCCGCCAGCCGACCCCGGAATCCCTGCAAATAAGATG
>JBAHZU010000097.1:0-12140 GCA_037132875.1 Pontiella sp. | reverse complement strand
CAGCATCCTCGCCTACCATCTGCTCAACTGGGTTCGACAAAAACTCGAATACTCCAATGATCATCGCGAATGGAACACCATTCGCCGTATTCTGCGCACCCACAGCCTCGTCAGCACCCGCCTACCGCTCAAAGATGGCCGTATCGTCACCATCCGTAAAGCCAGCAATCCCGACGCCGAGCAAGCCCGCATCTATACCGCGCTAGGCATCGACTGGAAAACTGCGTACACCCCAATCCGAAGCGAGGTTAACATGTAGCGTTTTTGTAGTGCCTCCGGAAGTGCTTTCGTTGATTTGCAACAAGTTACACCGTCAAACAAGAAACTTGGGCTAATGATCGGCGACCGCATCGAAGTGGTCCGGGCGGGGGGGGCGGTTCCGGAAATTGTGGGGCGTAGCTCCATTCCGCGAACGGGGCTGGAAAGGCCGATCCTAGATCCCCACTAAAAAAGCCGGTTGTGAAACCGGCTTTTCGAATCTATTTAGGGGGAAATGATTACCCGTATTCTTCGGTGTAGTCTTCCATCGAGGCTTTGAGCACTTTGAGGGCGTGTTCGCGGCCGTAGACTTTTTCAATGGTCACGTCGGAGGGTTGGCCGGGTGCAAGTTTATAGGTCTCGAAGTAGTGACGCATGCGGGCAACCAGAGCCGGGGAAATATCTTTAATGTCGTGTGCATTTTCCCAGAATTGGTCGTTGTCGAGCACGGCGATAATCTTGTCGTCGGCCTCGCCGTTATCAATCATCTGCATCCCGCCGATGATGCGGGCTCTCAGGATGACTTCGCTTCGATTAATCGGGCGTTCGGTGATCACACAGATATCGAGCGGATCGTCATCGCCGCACTTCGAGGTGGGCGAAAGGGCCTGCACGCGGCTGGCGCAATAGGTCTGTGGAATAAATCCATAGAGGGTGGGAGTCATGGACGAGGTGAGCTGCGGGCGATCCACCCGAAGATAGCCGGTGGTTTTGTCCACTTCATATTTCACCGCATCGTAGGGCGTCATTTCAATATAGGCATTCACAATGCCTTCGCCGCCATCAAGGGCCTGAAGACCATGCCAAGGATGCGGGCGCCAGCGGTAGAACGTTTTTGGGAATGCCATAAGTACGTCTCTCTTTTTTATGATTTATTTAGACAGGAATATTGAATGACAGGATAACGTCCTCACGGAAAGAAAAATAGTCCTATCATTTCATCCATCGCTCTATTTCTTACGATTCGCGGGTAATGTCCGCTCCTAGGGCAGTCAGTCGACTTTCAATGGCTTCATATCCACGGTCGATAACCTGTGCATTATTAATGACACTTTGGCCTTCTGCGCAACAGGCGGCAATGAGCATGGCCATACCCGCCCGGATATCGGGGCTGGTGAGGGTGCTGCTACGAAGCTGGGTGGGGCCAATGACGACCACCCGGTGGGGGTCGCATTGAATGATGTTGGCTCCCATGGCCATGAGATGGTCGACAAAATACATCCGGCTCTCGAACATTTTTTCGAAAAAGAGGGCGGTGCCGCGCGTCTGGGTGGCGAGGACAATGCAAACCGACATGAGGTCGGAGGGGAAGGCCGGCCAGATGCCGTCTTCGATTTTTGGCGTGGCATGGCCTTCGTCGGGCCGAATGCTACGTTCGAGCTGTTGGGGAACAATCAGGTCGCGGCCTTTACGGGTCCAGTCTACCCCCAGTTTGGAAAAGGCTCGTTGCATGACTTGAAGGGTCTGTGGTTCGCCAGCATTGGGAATGGTTAGATGGCCGCCAGTGACGACGGCTGCGGTGATATAGCTTCCCACTTCAATGTAGTCGGGTTGCACGGTATATTCGGCACCCTGTAGGGTTTCCACTCCGTTGATGGTGAGCATGTTGGTGCCAATGCCAGAGATGTCGGCTCCCATTTGGTTGAGTAGGTGAGCCAAATCCTGCACGTGTGGCTCGCAGGCGGCATTATAGATGGTGGAGGTTCCTTGGGCGAGCGTCGCAGCCATGAGCACATTTTCGGTGGCGGTCACACTGGCTTCGTCGAACACCATTTGCCAGGCGCTCAGTCGTTCGGCCTTAAATTGGTAGGCGGAATGGGTGGTGATGTCCGCGCCGAGGGAACGCAATCCGTAGAAATGGGTGTCGAGCCGGCGTCGGCCAATGACGTCGCCGCCGGGCGGGTAAATGGTTGCACTGCCATGTCGGGCCGTTAGCGGACCCGCGAGCAGGATGGAGGTCCGGACTTTCGCGCAAAGCGTTGCAGACAACTCGGTGGTTCGCAGACCTTTGGCGCAGAGGGTCAGGGTGTGGTCTTCGAGGGAGACTGAAACGCCGATGCTCTCCAGCAACTCGAGCATCACCTTGACATCCTTAATCAACGGGACGTTATGAAGAATGACCGGCTGGTCGGTGAGGACGCAGCTGGCCAGCATGGGTAGAACTGCATTTTTATTGCCGCGCGGTTCAAAGATCCCGCTGATTGGGTTGCCGCCATTGATGATGAATTTTGCCACTGCTTATTTACCCCTTATGAAATGAAGTTTTGAATGTTCCAGACCTAGGAAAAAATAGAAAGAACATTTCTGATCTATGGAAGCCGATGCTCCGCTGCGTGTGCTACGCCAACGTTCGGGGCAATCCGCCAAGCGAAAGTAGGAATGGAGGAGCGGATCGGGGCTGGGGGGCACCGGACGAAATGAAAAGATCGCGAATTCGAAATCAGCAGGAAGTAAGGGGGCGTCTGAACATCAAAAAGCCTGCGGTCAGCAGGCTTCGAAAAGGGATGTTTAGTAGTTTTGTCCGCTACTTAAGCCGGGTATGGAGCTGGAGCCTTCCCACTGCTGTGGGGTATTCCAGGGCATATTGGAATATTCCTGCTCGTCGTCATATTCGTTTGCCGTCGTTGCGCATCCCGTTAGCATAAGGGAGGCGGTTACGGTGAAGAGCGCTAGAATGGTTTTTGCTGTTTTCATATGATAGGGGGATGAAAGAACCGCCCCGCGAGCGGGACGGTATTTCCAATCAAAATCGTTGATTAGAGTACTGCGTCTTTAGCCGCTTTTGCGATGCGGAATTTAAGAACAGTTTTTGCAGGAATCTGGATTGTTTCGCCCGTCGCTGGGTTGCGACCACTGCGTGCAGCGCGGTCAACTTTAACCAATTTGCCGATGCCTGGAATGGTGAAGCCAGCTGTAGCGCCTTCATAAGCGAGTGCTGCAAGGCCTTCGAGGGCATCTTTAGCCTGTGCTTTAGTGATGTCCGCTTTTTCAGCTACTGCTGAAATGATCTGGGATTTAGTCATAGGTTTTTCCATAATATGATCTCCTAATTCTGTTCTAATTGATTCCAACAATGTTAAGCCGACTCTGTTTTCAGCTCTTGATAAAAATATCTAGGCTATTCAGCGGTCTGAGGCAATAGGAAAATTTAAAAAAGCTAATATTTACGGGGGTTAACCGCCGATGAAGTGCATCTTTACGGGGGAGAATGGAGCCAGATTCCGGTGGCGGGAGCAATTGTCCCCTTGCCGCTTGCGCCCTTGGAACCAATCTGGTTCTATATTATTGTTAACGAGCAGTTTTATGGGTGCAGGTGAGGCAGGTCGGGATGGGGCAACGAATCGCAATGCAGAGACAAAATATAAATAAAATATGCAGGGATAATTTTGTTAGCACTTGTGCGGGAGTATGTTGTAAACTTTTTTTGGATAAGGGGCCTTTAGTCGTTTAACATGTTGATTCTTCTGGCCATCTGTTTGATTGCGGCGCTATCTGCCCCGTTAGTATATCGGCTCTGCCCTAAATATACGGGAGCCCTCCTCGCGGTGGCACCGGGGGCCATGTTTGTTTGGTTGCTCACCCAATGCGCCGAAGTGCGGCGCGGCCAACCCATCATACAAAGTTTCCAATGGGTGGAAAAACTCGAGCTCGAGCTCGCCTTTCGTTTGGACGGGCTGTCGTTGCTATTTGCGCTGCTCATCAGTGGCGTCGGTGTGTTGATCATTCTGTATACGCAGGGCTACTTTAAAGGGCATTCTCAGCAGGGCCGCTTCATGATGTATATCCTTGCATTCATGGCCTCCATGCTCGGGGTGGTGCTGGCCGACCACCTTCTGCTTGTTTTCATTTTCTGGGAGCTGACCAGTTTCACCTCCTATCTGTTGATCGGCTTTCACCACGAGAGGGCCGAGGCTCGGAATGCCGCGCTCCAGGCGCTGCTGGTGACCGTGCTGGGCGGACTTTTCTTGATGGCCGGCATCGTGCTCCTCGCCGATGCCGCCGGAAGTTGGCGACTGTCCGACATCGTATTGCGCGGCCATGAAATTAAAGCACACGCAAACTATCTGCCCATATTGATCCTCATTTGCATGGCGGCCTTCACCAAGTCGGCCCAGTTTCCATTCCATTTCTGGCTACCCAATGCCATGCAAGCCCCCACCCCGGCCTCCGCCTACCTGCACTCGTCCACCATGGTGAAAGCTGGGATCTATTTGCTTGCTCGCTTGCATCCGGCCCTTGGCCAGACCGAAGAGTGGACGCTCATTCTGACCACCATTGGAGGAATCACCTTCCTGCTCGGGGCCATCATGGCACTCGGGCAGCATGTGTTGAAACGGCTGTTGGCCTATACCACGGTTTCTGCGCTCGGGGCCATGGTGATGCTGTTGGGGCTCGGTACCCCATCGACCATCGAGGCGATGGTCACCTTCATTCTGGCGCATGCCTTTTATAAAGCGACGCTCTTTATGGTGGCGGGCGGGATCACTCACGAAACCGGTGGCGAAACCTCGATTGATAAGCTCGGCGGGCTGCGCAAAGCCATGCCGATCTCTTTTGCCTGCGCCCTATTGGCCGGACTTTCGATGGGGGGATTTCCTCCTTTTTTCGGATTTGTGGCGAAAGAAACGTGGTTGCATGCCCTTGGCGATATTCCCGGGTTGATTGGGGCCACCGTGATCGGCGGGGCCGCCTATGTCTTGGTTGGTTTTTCCATAGGTTGGAAACCTTTCATGGGGAAAATGCCGGCGGGCCTGCACGCCCACGAAATTCCGTGGTCCATGCGAATGGGGCCCATCGTGCTGGGGCTCGGAGGACTCGTGCTGGCCTTTTGCTCCGGAACCATCGGGCATGTGCTGGTGCAACCGGCGGCAGCGGCCATCTATTCTGAAGAGCGGATCGTGCAATTGCAGCTATGGGCCGGATTTAATATTTACCTCATCATCAGCCTCTGCACGCTACTCATCGGCATCGTGTGCTATCTCAACCGCGCGCGCTTTGTGAAATGGGCCGGAAAATCGGCGGCCCTCACTCGATTCGGGCCAGATGCCATCTATCAGGCGCTCTTAAGCAACGTGCTGAAATTTGCCGCCTGGCACACCCGCAAACTGCAAACCGGAATTCTGCGCGACTATATCCGAATCACCGCCATCACCATGGTGGCGCTGGTGGGTGTTGCTTTTGTGCGGGCCGACGCCTTCCATCGGTGGGATCATCTATCGCCCATTTCGCTTCGGATTATTTTGGTGGCCGTGCTGATGGTTTCGGCAACCTATGCCACGGTGCATTCCAAATCCCGCCTGCGTTCCATTTTGTCGCTGGGGGTGGTTGGTTATTGCATGGCGATGCTCTTCACCTTTTTTGGTGCGCCCGATCTGGCCATGACGCAGCTGGTGATTGAAACGCTCACCGTAATTCTGCTGGTGCTCGCCTTTTACCATCTGCCGACCTTCCGTCCCGTATCCTCCGTCCGCACCCGATCGATCGATATCATCATTGCGGTCAGCGTGGGAGTCATCATCACCTTATTGGTATTGGCGGCCCTGCACGTGCAGACGCCCACGCCGGTCTCGGACTATTATCTGGATCAGAGCTATCAAGAGGCGCATGGCCGCAACGTGGTTAATGTCATCCTCGTCGACTTCCGCGCCTTGGATACGCTCGGCGAGATTACCGTGCTCGCCATCGCCGCACTTGGGGCCTTTGCCCTGCTGAAGCTGAAGCCGAAAAAAAAGGAGGACTCCCCATGACCACCTCCATTATTTTGAGAACGTCAACGCGCTATATGTGCCCCCCGTTGCTCGTTTTTTCCATCTATCTGCTGCTGCGCGGGCATCATCTGCCCGGCGGCGGATTTGTGGGCGGCCTGTTTGCCGGCTCAGCTTTTGCCTTATATGCACTGGCCTTCTCGGTTTCCAGTGCTCGGAAAGTCCTGCGGGTTGATCCGCGCGACCTCACCGCCGTCGGATTGACCGTGGCGCTGCTCAGCGGAATTCCGCCGCTTTTCACACAGCAGGCCTTCTTAACAGGAACCTGGTGGGAGATCCCGCTCCTCGGCGGGGGTACGCTGGATCTGGGAACCCCCCTCATTTTTGATATTGGGGTCTATCTGGTGGTGCTGGGCGTTTTGTTGACCATTGTTTTTGTGCTCGGAGAGGAGGAATAGTATGGAAGTCATTCTCGCCATTGTCATTGGAGTGCTCTATGCGGGCGGGCTGTATCTAATGATGCGCCGCAATCTCATTCAACTGATCATCGGGCTCGGCCTGCTGAGCCACGGAGCCAACCTGCTTATTTTCACCGCCGGTGGGTTGCGCCGGGGCGGCGCGCCCATTCTGGCTGAAGGCGAAACCTACTTTGCCACCGTTCCCGCCGATCCGCTACCGCAGGCACTCATTCTGACCTCCATCGTGATCAGCTTTGCGGTAACCGCATTTGCGTTGGTCCTCTTCCTACGGACCTACCAAGCGGTGGGTACCGATGATGTGGATGATTTGAAGGAGCTACAGAAATGATCGTTCTTCCCGTGCTTCCCATCATTATCCCGCTCGCGGGGGCTCTGCTCTGTATGCTAGCCCGCCGGAGCATACGGGCGCAGAAGGGCATTGCTCTGGTGACGTCGGTATTGATTCTGCTGACCGCGCTCTGTATTTTTTCGGTAACGAAGGACGGCACCATTGCGGTGATGAATGTGGGCAGCTGGCAGGCTCCGTTTGGAATCACGCTCGTCATCGATATGCTTTCCAGCGTGATGTTGCTCTTGGTGGGCCTTTTGGCCATCGGAGTGTCGGCCTATTCCTGTTTCGATATGGACGAACCTCGCATTAAATTTGGCTTTTTCCCGCTCATGCTGATTTTGCTGATGGGCGTGAATGGGGCCTTTGTGACCGGCGACCTGTTTAACCTCTATGTCTGGTTCGAGGTGCTCCTGATTGCATCGTTTGTTCTGCTCGCCCTCGGCGGCGAAAAAGTACAGTTGGCGGGATCCATTAAATATGTGGCGCTCAACCTGCTTTCGTCGGCCCTATTTCTGGCCGGCATTGGAATCCTGTATGGGATGGCCGGAACGCTGAATATGGCCGAGCTGGCGCATGTGGTACAGAAGGAATCTGGGGACGGCTTGCTCACCATGGTGGCGGTGATGTTCATCATGGCCTTTGGCATTAAAGCCGGCATGTTCCCGCTCTATTGTTGGCTGCCAGCCAGCTATCCAACCCCCCCCGCCGCCGTTACGGCCCTATTTTCCGGCTTGCTGACCAAGGTGGGGGTCTATTCGATGATTCGCATGTTTACGCTCATTTTTGATACCGACCCGCAATTCCTGCATGGGATGATTCTCGTGGGCGCTGGCCTCACGATGCTCTCGGGCGTGCTCGCCGCCGCATCGGAATATGAAATGCGCAAAATCTTGGCGGTCCATATTGTCAGTCAGATCGGTTATATTGTGATGGGCTTGGGGCTCTTCACCCAACTGGCGTTGACCGGAACCATTTTTTATCTCATTCACGTGATCATCGTTAAAACGAACCTCTTCCTGATTGCCGGAGCGGTGAATCGGCTCAAAGGGACCTACAGCCTGCATCAACTTGGCGGTCTGTATAAGGAGCGGCCGGGCCTTTCGATCCTCTTCCTCATTTCGGCCATGTCGCTGGCCGGGGTACCGCCGCTCTCGGGCTTTTTTGCCAAGTTTACGCTGATCCTTGCCGGCCTGCGGGCCGAATCGTGGTTGATCGTGGGGGTGGCCCTCGGCGTGAGCCTGCTCACGCTCTATTCGATGACTAAAATCTGGAGCTATGTATTTTGGAAGCCCGCGCCCGAACCACTGCCAGACCTCCATCCCATGTCGAAGGGCAAGTGGTTTGTTTTCCTGCTTCCAATGATTGGATACACCGTCATCACCGTGGCGCTGGGCATCTTTGCTGGGCCAGTATTCGATTTTGCCTCCGAAGCCGCCGCGCAACTCATGAATCCAGAGCGATACATACATGCGGTATTGGGAGGACGGGCCTAATGAAATATTTGCATTTCATCCATCATCAATCCGCCCCCAACATCCCGCACGGGATGGGAGGGTATTTGCCATGAATCTGTTTATGACCAATATCCTCATGTCGTTGCTCTGGACCCTGCTGATCGGCCGTGTTTCCGTGGGGAACCTCGCCGTTGGATTTGTGCTAGGCTATTTTTCGTTGCGCCTGTTTTATGCGGGGGCGGGCAAGAAGAGCTCCTATTTCCTGAAAACGGTGCAATTAATCAATTTTTCGCTCTTTTTCGTCAAAGAGCTCGTGGTCTCTTCCTGTCGAGTGGCGGTGGATGTGGTGAAACCCAAGCCGATGCTGTGCCCCGGGGTGATTGGCATTCCGATCGATGCCGAGACCGATCTGGAAATCACCTTGCTGGCCAATGTCATCTCGCTCACCCCAGGAACCTTAAGCTTGGATGTTTCCAAGGATCGGAAAACCCTCTATATCCACGCGATGTATGTGGTCAATCCCGATGACCTTCGGGCAGAAATTAAAGAAGGCCTCGAGCGCCGTTTGCTGGAATTGCTCCGATGAATATTCAATACAGCGGCATGAAAAAAACGAAGGAAAACGAGGAACCAGAATTCGGGGGCTCCATGCTCAGGAGGTCTTCGGGGTTAAAGCCGTCTAAGGAAGAGGTGTATCATGGTTGAATTTATTTGTCCGGTGGTGATGTTGATGCTGACGATTGCATTTGGCGCGGCCTTTGTGGGAGTGGTGATTGGCCCCACGCTACCCGATCGGGTGGTGGCGCTTGATATGGCGGCCACCATTGTGGTGGCGCTAATTCTGACCCACTGCGTGCAATCCGGCTCAACGTACTATATTCCAGCGGCCATGAGCATTGCACTGCTCTCGTTCATTGGCACCGTGGCGCTTGCGCTCTATATTCGCCGGGGAGGGGCATCATGATCCGCGAGATTCTCGTTTCATTCTTTCTGCTGTCGGGGGGAATCATGTCGCTAATTGCCGCGGCTGGGATCCTCCGTATGCCAGATCTATTCACACGCATGCATGCCGCCACCAAAACAGGCACCGTGGGCGTGAGTGCCATCACCATCGGCATGATGCTTCATTTTTCGGAAGTCACCGTGACCTCCCGCGGCATTCTCGTGATTGCCTTTTTCCTGCTGACCGCGCCCGTGGCTGCCCACATGATCGGCCGTGCCGCCTACCGTTCGGGCGTATCGCTCTGGTCGCATATCGACGAATGGCAAACCCACGGCGAAAGCGGAAAGAAGGACGAGAAAGAACCTTAAAAAATGCAGAGCCAAGTAGGTCGCGGATTCGAGAAGGGAGTCCTCACGGCGTAGATGCCTGCTCCAACAGGGGTCGCTAAAATGCAAGGCCGCCCTTTTTTGCATACATATCGT
This sequence comes from Pontiella sp., assembly GCA_037132875.1. Classification (GTDB taxonomy): domain Bacteria; phylum Verrucomicrobiota; class Kiritimatiellia; order Kiritimatiellales; family Pontiellaceae; genus Pontiella. The sequence goes on along the minus strand of JBAHZU010000097.1, from coordinate 2,488 downwards.
ACATGGGGAATCAAAGCGGCATTTTACTCATCGTCTCGCTTTTGAATAGGCTGTTATCCTATAAAAATATCACATGCCATAAGGGGTTGTAATCCTGTAAAAAATACATATAACCTATTGTTGTGCAGGGAGAAATAAATAATGAAGACATCAAACAATTAGATCTGTTAGCCATCTTCCACTACATCGTTGGTGGCATTATGGCTCTGTGTTCCTGCTTCCCCTTCATGCATGTATTTATGGGATTGATGATGGTTTCTGGGAAGTTTTTTGAGACGGAGGGTGGATCAACCCCGCCAGATGCAACCATTGGGTGTTTGTAATAATGGGATCAGTATTCATCCTATTCGGCTGGGCGTTTTCAATTTGCACCATCGTAGCTGGACGAAAACTTAAACAGCGAAAAAGTCGAATATACTGCATGGTTATTGCAGGAATCGAATGTATGTTTATGCCATTTGGTATCGTCTTGGGAGTGTTCACGTTAATTATTCTAAACCAAGACTCCATAAAAGAAACGTATGCCCAACAATATAGGGAGAGTGGTGATTGAGGAACGAACATCACGGCGATCCCCTGGTTCATGAAGCCGGTGCTCGGCCGACCCGTTAAAGGCGCTCTTTTGAGCGCCTTTTAACGTTCGCGATGGCGAAGTAGGGGGCAATAGGTTTTTCTGCGTCTTTTCTCTGGGTGGGGTATGGGCTAGTTTTTCGGGCGGTGTTCGGGCCCGATGAGCTGATTGCATGGCGATCTTTCGATTGAACTCCGTGGGGTTGGGGTGGTTTTTAGTCGATTTCACAAGGGCATGGGAATGCGGGAGCATTGCTCTCGCGCTTCCTCCATCTCCCCATGAAACGCTGAAGCAAATGCCGTTTTATCTTTATGGGTATCCATTACAACGCATACTTCTTTTATGGAATATATCTATGGGTTGAATTGCGTATTCAATGTTGGATAGGTTCCGGTTCGTTGGAGCCGCCCACGGAACTCCCAAGGGCACACCTCTTCATTTAAAAGGAAATGGATCGAGGCGCGATCAGCTTCAGCATAAGGTCTGGCAGAAATAAATCATGGAAGAGCAAGTGATGAATCAAAGTGAACCTAAAAAATATTTCCGGATGGATCGAGTTTCAACAGCAGCGGTTAAACGCGAAATGGTGGCAAAAGAAAAAAGCCTGAAGAGTAAAGTTCTCATGCTGGTTATCACGTTTTTAATTTTTTCCGGAGCGGGTTTGTTGACCCAAAACCCAATTAATTTAGCCCTGATCATCCTTGTTCTGCTAATTCATGAGGCAGGACATTGGTTGGGGATGAAAATCTTCAAATATAATGATGTCCAAATATTTTTTATACCCGGGTTCGGTGCGGCAGTTTCGGGAAAAGAAAAGACCCCTTGCGCTCGCCAAAAAGCCATTGTCTCACTTCTGGGCCCAATCCCGGGTATCATCATTGGAATCTTATGTATCGTGATATACGCAATCACAAAGCAACGACTATGGGCCATTGCGGCAGATATGTTCCTTTTGATTAATAGCTTCAATTTGCTACCCATCACGCCTCTTGATGGGGGACGTTTTGTGGAAGCATTGGTTTTTACTAAACATCCCCGTGCTGAAGTTGGATTTAAAGTGCTAGCAGCCTTGGCAATGGGCTATTTAGCCTATCAATGGAAAAGCGTGGGACTGGGACTGCTTGCATGCATAAGCTTTATCTCCATAAAGAATGTTTGGGCAATTGCTCAAAGTAGCAAAGCCCTGCAAAGTGAGTTTACAGAGGAAGATTCATCTCATGGGAATGACATTCCGGAAGAATGGTTGGACAAGATAATTGACTCACTGGACGGAAATCTCTCCGAGGCATCAAGAAATCCCAAAGGGTACGCTGCATCGGTTAGTACTATCTGGAACAGAATCCGGGTTCGTCAGTGCTCAACCACGGCTGCTATTGGCTTAACCATCATTTATCTATTATTTCTAACCCCCTATGCTGGGCTACTAGTTCTAAATAACGTTGCGACATCCATGGCGGTGCAACAAGACCGTCCGGCGAACCAGTCGCCAGATTTAACCGGAATAGTCTTATAACGATCTCTATCGATTGAGCGAGCCGGGTCTCAATGCGCGGGCTCATGTCTGAGGTTTTAAATGTCCGGCACTTATTTTACTGCCGTTTCTTAATTCATTTTTCTTTCACTCAATGTGTTCGGGGAAAGACTTATCCTTAATAAATGCTTGGAGCGGGTGGCAAGGAGCAGTATGTATATTTTAAACGGATCTGTTTAAGAGGACTTTCTGGCAGGGGATTAGGACGTGCTGAAGCACCAAGCGCAATGGACGGATGTTTGGGACTTTAATGGTTGGGTGCTTACATGATGTGTGGACCCATTTCACGATTCGTTATCCGTACCGCAATAACAACATATACCCGGAGAATACCATGAAAATTAGCGCACGTAATACACTTGGTGGCACGATCAAATCTATCGTCG
>JBAHZU010000054.1:0-10495 GCA_037132875.1 Pontiella sp. | reverse complement strand
ATAAAGCCGGGCCTATTTGTTGTTCATAATCAGGTCAAAAGCAGCTGTGTTTATAGACCGGTTACTCCCAACGCAAAAATATGAATTATGGGGTATCATTGGCGGTAAGGATAGCGCCTTCCTCTTGACGAGGCCTTAGATTTTCGAGTTAAAATCCACATCGGAGCGAGATTTAATATACACTGATATCATTGGATAAAATTATGGAGGGTAGGCTTAAGGAAGTGCCAATCACATCAGTTTCGTAGTAATTGTTTGGATTGGATTCAGGTCGTCGACTGGATTTTATGCGGTCGAAGACAGAGCGCCATGGGTTTACCCGTGGATGAATGAGCCCGGAGGCATTATGATTCCAAGCTATGGAAGTACGAATAGCATCATATTGCGCATATAGGTTGCAATATAATGTCGTTTGGGTCTGTAAATGCCGCCGTAGGATCCTGAATCCAGGAGTCCAAATCTGTCTTAAAACGTTATTGAATGGACTGCTGCGAAGTATGCCCGGCGTTGAAGTCGATCTGATTGGCTTCGATGCGGATCATCTTCATATGGTGATGATTATACCCCCAAAATATGGTATCTCAGAAGTCATGGGTCGCTTGAAAATCCAATCGGCGTCGGCTATGCGAAAGAAGTTTGAATGGCTCTCTAAGGTGTATTGGAAAAAAGATGTTGTCTGGTCGCGGGTTATTTCGTGAGCAGTATCGGCGTTGATGAAGAAACAATCTTTAAATATGTCGAATACCAAGGACGGAAGGATTCAGACCAGCTCCGAATGGAGCTGTAAATAGGTGAAGCGAAGTGGGGCCTATAGAGCCACGGGTTTACCCGTGGGTATCTTTTATATATCCTTAAGCCTATATATCATTTTTCCGACTAACGCCGTGGGCGAAGGGGGGCGGTAGGGTCGGTATTGATTTTGGATACTTTTCGGGGCTAGATGATGGGCGGTGCTTCTTGGGAGATAAGAACTGGGGCCACTATGAGTTATGTTGCGTTGAGGAATTTGATTTGGCGAATCGCGTGCGTCGTAAAAGATGGGCTCATCGAATTATTGCAGAGGAAAGAATTATTTCTCAGCGCTTGGTTATTGTTGGGTTGAAATTGCTGGCAGGGGTGATCTTCTCGGCAACAACCTCGGGCGGCGGGCTACCGGTTCGGTTGTGGGGTTTTGCATGTCTTGTTTTTAAAGAGCTCGGGTAGTTGCTCGGGCTCTCAACTTCATTTTCTTTGGGAGTAATGGAATGCGGTCGCCCAGATTGGATATGCGTGAGCTCGCCCGCCTATCCTTTTGCGGGTAGAATGGCACGACGTCATTCGTCGAGTGCTCTAAGAGATGATGTGCGATGGATGCGCCCTCGGATATCTTAATTTTAGCCGCCAGCTTACCTTTTTGTCACTTTTTGCATAGACAATCTATTTCCTTTGTGAGATATTCTTCGGCCTTCACATAGTACAATACTTCCGAGGGGGAATAATGAATAGGACAGTTCGGTTTATCACTGCATTTGCATCAATTTCGCTTTGCAATTTAACAATGGCTCAGACGACAAATATTATTGATCAGACTTTGGCTGGTCGCGATGGAGGATCTGTTGGGGAAAATGAATCGGGAGGTGTTGCGGCTGATCTCTCCGGTTATACTAACGTGCAAATAACGGGCAGTTCACTGTATGGAGGTAATGGCGGGCAGGCCATCGGAGGAACAGGAGTCGAACTTTTTGCAAATGGTGGGGCTGCTGTTTATCTTGATGGGGGAAAAGTTGTCCTGGATTCGTCGACGCTAAGCGGCGGGAATGGTGCGAATATCACTGTGAGTACTACAGGCATCTCGGCTGGGGGTGGACACGGACTTTATATTTGGGGAGATGTGACTTTAGAGGGGGGGGAGGATGGAGTTGATCTTTCTGGAGGGCATGGAGGTTTAAGTGTAATTAATTCTGCAGCTGCTGGTGGAGCACGGGCCTTTGGTGGCGATGCGATTAACTACCATGGAACAGAGGGGGCCTCAATTGCTCCGCAGACTATTTATTTCACAGGCGGTAATTATGTGGGAGGAAATGGGGGCGGGGTAACATACAACTCAGATTTTGTGGCTGACCCGTTATCGACAGATAATTATATGGGTACATACTATGATGAAATCACGAAGTTTAATGGCGCCAATGGAGGGCATGGCGTAAGAATTTATAATGAGAGTTACCTCAAGAATGGGCAAGTTCTGGAGATTTCTCAGGGAACCTTTGAAGGAGGGGATGGTGGCACATCTGATAATGGCGGTGTTGGAGATTCCGTTGCAGATGGCGGGAGTGGTATTTTTACTGATTTCGTTGATGTCAATATCTCGGGAGGCACGTTTCGCGGAGGTGCAGCTGGTGTAACTAATGGGGTTGAAGCTTCTCGCGGTGCCGCTTTGCGTATGCGAGATGGGGATCTGACGGTAACGGGCGGTGTTTTTGAAGGGTTAGGTTTGTGGTTTGAAGCGCATTATTATGATGCTACGGCTACGATTTCTTCGGGGACTTTTGGTGATGCAATATTTACCTCTACCTTTGATGAGTTTTATAATGCTGAGCGAGTGAATAAGGCCAATATTACGGGTGGAACATTCGGGAAGGTTCTGTTTGGCGGAACTTCAGTTAACGATGCGGATATAAGTGACGCCAGTTTTCTTGCCATTGAAATGGGCGAAAATGCTCAGAACACTCTGGATATGACAAGTGGTTCGATTGGCGAGTTGACTTTGTCGGGGGTCAGTGCGGTAAATGTTGCGACAGTTTCCGGGACATCTGTTGATTGGGTACGGTTATCTGGTGGCGGAGAGAATACTGCTACGCTCACTAGTGCTGGAGTTGGTCTTGTTGAATTCTCCGGAATGGGCGCAAATCAACTGAATCTCAATAGTAACGGTGGTCTCGAACAGGTTAACGTATACGAGGGTGTTGGCAATATTGCGTTCAATACGGATCATGATATTAATAACATATACATCAGCAACGGCACATTGAATGTAGTCGGTTCGGATCTGACGGTTAGCGATGGTACATATCAATTGATTGAGGAAACTGCTCAGCTCGTCGTTGATAACCTTACAGTAGATGGGGGAACGTTGGACTCTGGACGTGGTACGGTCACTGTTGGATCTGATTTCGTGGTAAAAGCTGATAGTCAGCTTAAAAGTGATGTTATATCCGATGGAGCTGGCGGGGTTACGGCAGGTGCCATTACAGGTGCCGATCTAGTATTTGAAGAGGGCGTTTCCTGGGGATTGACGTTTGGTGCGAATGTTAGCACCAATGAGAATCTGCTGACAAATGGGATCGTGTTGGCTTCGGCAACCGGCACTTTGTCCAATGAAATGGATTTTGCGGATGTGAGTATTGTTGCGAATAACCCGAATTGGTTGAAGGGAATCACTGACTTGACGAATGTCAATGAAACGTTGATTGCATCTTATGGAGACGTTGCATTTACGTCCGTATTTGAGAACGATGATCCTGAATTCCAAAAAGCGATGACTGATCTCGGAATGTCAGTTGATAATAATCCGGAGCTACGGGAGTATCTGGGGGCTGCTTGGGACGATCTCGAGTCTGCAAGCGCTACTTTGGAGCAGGGATATACCCGCACGCCAGAAATGGCCAGCGCGATGATCGGTTTGCAAGGTGTGTTTGCCGATCAGATTAAAGATCGCACCCGAAGTCACCTTCGTTTTAAGAAGTTCGGAAGTACGACGTCCTATTCGCCTTCAGGATCCCAGGGGCCTTCTGATTGGTATGATAATACGGTGCAGTGGGCCAATGATCATGCGCCGAAGTGGGACTTCCGAGAAGCACAGCGGCATGCATCTGATAATGTTGCGGGGGATGAGTATGCAGCGCTGCAGGATTCGCTGAGAAGTCGAACTCCGGGTATTTCGAGCGAGTCGATTGATGTTCCTGAGACATATCAGGTTTGGGGCCGTGGGTATGGCTCTCATGTGAGTCAGGACGCAACGACGGGCCATGTCGGCTACGATGCCAGTATTGGTGGTGGTGTTCTTGGTGTGGATAAGCGTTTCGAGAAGGTGCTTGTTGGTGTGGGAGTGGGTTATGCATATACCCGTGTTGAGGGGAATGCTGGGAACGATGGGGATGCAGATACCCTTCATGCGATGGCTTACTTCTCTCGTTGTTCCGAAAATCTCTACTTTGATGCTTCTATCAACTATGCGTTCAATGATATCTCAACGGAAAGTGTGAGTGCTCTGGGCTATGAGGCTGATTATAATGCAAATACGCTTGGTTTTGCGGTAGGAACGGGGTACGGCATCTCCTTCTTTAAGGATAAGTGGTTATTCACTCCAGAAGCATCTTATCTTGGAGTGCTCTACGACCGCGGATCTTATACCGAGAAATCAAATGAAGAAACGTCGCTTCCTAATAAAGACTACGATTCATACAACGAATGGTCTCATCAGACCGCGGTCGGTGTGACGCTCTCGATGGTCGGTGTGATTGAAAGTTTTAATACGGAATTGGAGTTCCAGCCTGAGTTACGTGTTCATTGGTTACACGAGTTTAATACGGATCTCGATGATGACTCTTATGTCATGGCCGGAGGGGTGGGGGACTCGATTTCAGTCGCTCTTCAGGCGCGTGAGGAAGACCTCATTCGCTTGGGAGCGGGTATTCGGTTCTCTGAGTGGGGAAATGAAACTACGGAGTTTGGTCTAGATATTGATGGCGCTTTTGCTGATGATTACCACAATGTCGTTCTCAGTGGTAAATTCATGCACCGCTTCTAATTCTGGTCAGTGAGGAAATGCATACGGGTCATTCATTTATGAATGGCCCGTTTTTGCGTCCGACAGGACGCATCTGCGGAGGGGGCGTGTATGTGCCTCAGTCCTCCTTGACAGAGCACGTGTTGGGGCTTTCCGATGGGCCGGCGTCTCGCTGGATGCCTTCGCCTGTTCCTGGATGCCCGCTCGGGGATTCATCCTGAGCATTCCGGTATAACCTGGGTCAAGGAGGAGGTCTGCGCCGTCAGAACTGAAACTTCGTGCCTGCGAGGAACTTGGCCGTTGCCTTTTTCAGGTTGAAAGATACCTGCGAAGGTCTGGGTATTATGCGGGTTGGATGTTGGTGCCCGGCTTCCATATGCTGGAAATCCGGCTGGCATGAGAAATTTCTAGGTTAATATGGCCTAGTCCATCGAGGCGAAGCTGTGATGCGACGGTTCTCATGGCTGTGTCAGGCGTATTACAGTCGGAGCTAAGGTGTGCTAGAAAAACGTGTTCGAGATGCTCGGTGGCACTTTCCGAGATGAGTCGGGCGGCATCAATATTGGAAAGGTGTCCTTGCCGGCTTCGAATGCGCTGTTTGAGTGGCCATGGACGGGGCGCCTCCCGTAAGAGGTCTTCATCGTGGTTCGCTTCCACGACGATGGCTTTACATCCTCGCAATTTGTCCCGAACCAGCGCGGTGGGCATGCCGAGGTCGGTAACCGAGGCAACGGATATGCCCTGGGCGGTTACCCGGAATCCAACGGGTTCGTATGCATCGTGCGGTACTGAAAAGGGTTCGATGGTCATATCGCCAATTTCAAAGGATGATCCGGTCTGAAATATTTTGATGTCCATCTCGTGGGACTTCGGGTGTCGCATAATGCCGTTGAGCGTGCCTGCATTGGAAAAAATAGGTATACCATGGCGTTTTTGAAGCACACGGATTCCTCCGATATGATCGCCATGTTCGTGCGAAATGCAAATGCCATTAATGCTTTCAGGGACAACCCCAATCTGTTCTAGGCGTATTGCAACCTGTTTGGCACTGAGGCCGGCATCAATAAGGATTCGGGTTTTATTTGAGGCAATATAGATACAATTTCCGGAACTTCCGCTGGCAAGAACGCATACTTCTAAACTCATAACAATCCAATCTCCTAAAATCGAATGGCATATTAATAAATCGTTAGAATATAGGAACTCCTTTTAACAGCTTTTAGTATTCAAGGGCTTTAGCCCCGTGGGGTATGTATTCGAGGTTCCGTCGTGAGAGGTGTGAAGATTCTTGCGATTGTATGAGTCTTCATTTTAGGTAACATGGCTTGAAATCTGCAAGGGAACCGGTACCGTGCTCTTTATGGCACAGCACGGACTAGTTTTAAGTCAGGAAATGAAGATGCAGCAGGTACTTGCTCCGCATCTATTCCAATCATTGGAAATCCTACAAATGCCCCTGATGGATCTTCAGCAGATGATCAAGAAGGAGCTTTCTGAAAATCCAACCCTCGAAGCAACCCAGGAACAGCCCGACGCTCAGATTGAAATTGAGCAGGGAACCAAGGATGTGGATAGCGAGCAGTTTGATAACGAACTAGAGAAGCTTGCCGCGCTTGGTGAGGAATTTGATAGTTATCAGGACCGCGGCTCGATTTCTGGGGGAACGGATGCGGAGGAAAAATATCAGTATATGATGGATTCGCTTTCTGAAGCCTCCTCGTTACATGATCAGCTTCTCGACCAACTATCCCTATCCGGCCTAGATGACTATGAGCGGAAAATTGCAGAAATCGTAATCGGTAATATTGATGACGATGGTTATTTGCAACTGGATGTGGAAGACCTATTGGCTCTGCCTAACTTCCCCGAAGAAATGCTGGATAAGATTCTTCATACGATTCATGACTTTGAACCGGCTGGAGTGGGTGCGCGAGACCTCCGAGAATGTCTACTTCTGCAACTTCAGCGGCATGGCCGCGAGAAAACGCAGGAATATCAAATGATCGATCAGCACCTGGATTTAATCGGTCGGCATAAATATGAGGATATCGCTCGGGCAATGGGCCTTACTGTTGATCGAGTCAAGGAGCTGGCAAAATTAGTCAGCAAATTAGATCCAAAACCGGGGCGTAATTTTTCCGAAGAGCGGATTGAATATGTAACGCCAGAAATTGTGGTTGAGTTCAGCGATGGCGAATATGTCATTACGCAGAATAAGAAGCCGTACCCGAAGCTGTTTATTAGCCAGAAATATCTGCAGATGCTGAAAGATCCGAATACGACAAAAGAAGTGAAAACGTATATCCGGGAGAAAATTGCAAAATCAAAGCAGTTTATTCAGAGCATCGATCAGCGTATGGACACGATTTACCGCATCGCGGTAGAGATCGTAAGAATCCAGCGCGACTATTTTGATCATGGGGTTTCTCGCCTGAAACCGTTGAATATGAAAACAATTGCGGCGTTATTGGACGTGCATGAAACGACGATCAGTCGTGCAACCGCCGGGAAATATATGCAGACCCCTCAGGGATTGCTGAGTATGAAGTACTTCTTTAAACCCGGTGTAATGACCCTGAGTGGTGAGGCCATATCTAACGAGAGTGTGAAGGCTGCCTTGGCTGACATTGTCCGCAATGAGGATAAGAAAAAACCCCTCTCTGATTCCAAGCTGGTGATGAAGTTGGAAGAGCAGGGGGTTAAGATTGCCCGCCGAACCGTCGCTAAATATCGAGATCAACTTCGGATTCTCCCTTCGCATTTGCGAAAAGTGCATTAATCGTTGGCGGGAGCCCATACGTTATAATTTGTCTTGTGGGACCATCTGGGACCATCTGGGAGCGTAAAAATAGTACCACGCCCACGCCCAGTTTTATATCGCAGAAGCCCTCTGAGAGAGGGGTGGCTTGTCTCCATAAAAAAACGCGAGCCATTGCAGGCCCGCGTTGAATCAATTTATGTTGCCCTATTAGGCTTCTTTGGTCTTTTTCTTCAGGTTCCGAACGCTGGTTTGGGCAATCATCAGTAAGTTACTGGTGGTCCAGTAGAGGACGAGTCCGGAGGGCATGGTGTAGAAGAAGAACAGCATCATGATCGGCATCATGAACATCATCATTTTCTGTTGCTGGGCCTGTTCTGGAGTTGCGGCTGTGCCGGGGGCACTAAGCTTTTGTTGCCAGATCATGGAGAGGGACATGAGCAACGGAAGAATATTCAGGGATCCGACCAATGGAATGCTTCCGGCGAAAAGATTTTCCGGTTGGCTGAGGTCGGCGATCCAGAGGAATCCAGAATAACGCAATTCAATGGCATTCCGCAGAACGGTGAAGAGGGCGATGAAGACGGGGATCTGGATAACCATTGGCAGGCAACCGCCCATGGGGTTCACTTTGTTCTCCTTGTAGAACTTCATGACTTCCTGCTGCGCGCGTTGCGAATCTTTTTTATATTTTTCCTGAAGGGCTTTGATCTGCGGTTGCACTTCTTGCATGCGCTTCATGCTTTCGGTGCTTTTGTGTGTCAGTGGCCAGAATAGGATGCGAACGAGCAACGTCAGCAGGATGATGGCAACTCCGTAGTTATGAGTCATGCCGTAGAACAGATTGAGGGTCCAGAGCAAGCCTTTGCGGGCCGGTTCCATGAGCCAGTTCATCCAAGAGAAAAATCCCGTTGTTTCAAACTCCATAACCTTTTCATAGTTATTGCCGGAATCCTTGAGCGTAGAATATTTTTTCGGACCGATGAAGTAGGCGTATTCAATGTGCTTGGTTTCGCCCGCATTCAGCACCATGGGATTGAGAGCCAGTGCGGCCGTGATGGTTTGGGGTAGGATTGCTTTTTCGTTTATGTCGCGGGTGGACAAGATCGCCATGGTGGCGGGCTCATTTTTTGGGCTGATGATCTGTACGAAAAATTTATTTTTCGCCGCAACCCAGTTAATCTGCTGATTGACCATTTCTTCCGGAACGGCATCAATCGAGGCTGCTTTGTCCGCTTTCTTATATAGTTTGTTGAGCTTTTTCCCCCAGTAGTTGAGCTCGTCGTTCACGGAGTAGGAGTCTACGCCCAGAATGCTGATGCCCTTGGCGGCTTTCATGTCAGCCGGATTCGTCATATTACCTGTGAGCAGACGGATTCCGGCAATGTTCCACGGGTTGGAGGACGAATTGATGAAACGGTCGTTGATGGTGAGTAGGTAGTCTTCGCCGAGGGTGATTGTGCGTTCGAAAAGTACGCCGGAGTTCCACGTCTTGGAAAAGGTTACGGAGTTGCCGTCGGCAGATTTTTCAATATTAAGGGATTCATTGGCTCCAATTCCCACAAGGCCTTGGTAGGCGAGGGCGGTGGAATCGGAGAAGTCGAGTACCACGGGCGGGCTCTCTTTTTCGTCAAATTCCGGATATTGGAAAAGGGTGGCTGATTTGATGCCGCCACCTCGGGAGGTCAGCTCGATTCGGAGCATTTCATTTTCGAGGACCTTAATGATTTCATCCGCCGGAACTTCGGTGTCTATAAGTGCCGGAGCCACTACGGGTTGTTGCACGACGGGTTGGGTTGCGGCGAGTGCTGTATCTTCGAGGTTCCCTGCCTCGGGCTGCTGTTCGGTGGTTTGTGCAACCTGAATGGGCGCTGGGGACGGAAATCGAGGGGCAATAAAGGTGCGGTCAATAAAGAACCAAGCAATCATCAGAAGAACGAGGCCAGCGACAGGTATTAAATCTTTTTTATTCATAAAATTGTTCTCTCTAAAAATTATTTTTTCCGTTCGGGAATGGGATCAATACCGCCTGGATGGAAGGGGTGGCATTTTAAAATTCTCGTCACCCCGAGCCAAAGACCGTAGACCATACCACGTTGTTTCAGTGCTTCAATGCAATACTGTGAGCACGTTGGGTGGAAGCGGCAATGCGATCCCAAGTAGGGGCTGATTATTTTCTGATAGCCTTTAATAAGCAGGATGGCGGCTTTCGCCGGCAGATTAATGAGGCGACTTCCAATCATTGGAAAAGGTCAAATTCCTTGTTGGCATTTGCCCTGTTTTCTTCGGTAATTAGGTCCGCTTTTGAGGCGAGTTTAAGCAGCTCGCGCAGAACGTCTTTCCAGTCGCTGGAAAGAATGTTGCGGCGGCCGACTAAAATGACGTCGACATCGCCCGAGAAATAAGGGCGAAGATGGCGGTAGGCTTCGCGCATGCGCCGCCGGGCAAAGTTGCGTTTATTGGCTCGGAGATGAACCTTCTTGCTGGTCACCAGGCCTAGGCGGAGCGCGGCGTCTTCGCCTTCGCGTACCCATAATACCATAAAGCGCCCAACCCATTTTTTCTTCTGGGAAAAGGTTTCCGAGAAGAGGGAGGAACGGGTAAGACGCTGTTTCCTGGATAAACAACGATCAAGCCCGCTGTTTGGCGGGCTTGAATCGGTAGAATGGTCCGACTCCCTCTGTTGGGGCTTCGGCATGTATTCCAATTAAACTGCAGTGAGACGCGTGCGGCCTTTCTGGCGGCGGCGTTTCAGGATGGCACGTCCATCAGCGGTAGCCATACGTTTGCGGAAGCCGCATTTGCGGGCACGTTTGATTTTCGAAGGATTATATGTGCGTTTCATCGTCTAAATTCCCTTTGTGTTCTAAAAAGCAGGCTAAACTACCAATATATTGGCCGTTGTCAAATGCATTTGCCTCGAAAAGAAGCGGCCTTAGTTTTGGATTGTATCTGGGTGAATCTGAATTTCT
>JBAHZU010000043.1:0-9716 GCA_037132875.1 Pontiella sp. | reverse complement strand
GCTAAATGCGAACTGTGCGAGGCGGACGGGGTGAAACTAACGGTTTTTGAAGTGCCACCGGAATCCGAACACGTCACGGCGGACCAATGTTTATTCCTCTGCGAAACCTGCCGCGAGCAGATCGAAAAACCCAAACGCATGGAGTCCAACCACTGGCGCTGCCTCAACCATTCCATTTGGTCTGAAATTCCTGCCGTCCAGATTATGTCGGCCCGGATGCTCAAACGTTTATCGACCGCACACTGGGCGGAAGAGTTGCTGGAACAAGCCTACTTCGATGAAGACGTTGAGGCCCAAATTTCCGCCGCCGATTAAAGGACAACATCCACGGTTCGCCCCCAGCGCTATTGACTTCGAGCGTGATGGAGTTTCTGATAGCTTTCAATCAACCGCAGGTGCTTATCCAGCCCTTCCAGCTTCATACTCGTTGGAGTTAAACCATAAAAACGGACCGTTCCCGCAATCGATCCGACAACCGATTCCATGACCTCGGATCCATACATACGGGTCAGGTTGGGCAAATAATCTGAAAGCTTTAAGGCCTCGTCCAAGGTAATTTCGAGGACAACATGAAGCGCTTGGTAAAATAAATTGCGCGTCCCGCTATTGTCGTTAAAGCTGAGGAAACCGGCCGTGAGATCTTGCGCGTTTTCATAGCGCTTCAACGCCAAAGAAATCAGAATTTTCAATTCCCCCACATCGAGTTTGCCCCACACCGTATTTTCATCGAATTCAATACCGATCAGCGTTGAAATGAGGGTGTAATTATCCAGTTCACGTTCCTCCAGCCGTTCCAGCAAATCGGCTAAAGCGTGATCATTCAGCGTGTGGATATTAAGGACGTCGGATCTAAATTCCAAAGACTGGTTCGTATTGTTCCAGATCAGGTCCTCCACGGGATAGATTTCAGAATAGCCCGGCACCAAAATGCGGCAGGCCGTTGCTCCCAGCTCTTCATACAGAGCCATATACACCTCTTTGTTCAACGTCTTGAAGAGGTCTAAAAGATACGCACTCTCCTCCTCCGTTGTTCCTGAAAAATCCCACGCACAGAAATCATAATCCGCTTGAGCACTGAAAAACTTCCAGGAAATCAGACCCGTTGAATCAATAAAATGTTCTACGGAATTATTGGGCTCCGTAACGGCCAAACTATTAAAGGTTGGAGGCGGCACATCATTTAATCCCTCAAAACTTCTGCCCTGCAACAATTCAGTCAGACTCCGCTCCAGCGCCACTTCAAATTTGGGATGTGCTCCAAACGAGGCAAAAACACCGCCGGTCTTGGGATTCATTAACGTCACACACATCACCGGAAACACCCCCCCCAACGAAGCGTCTTTGACCAAAACAGGAAAGCCTTCATTTTCCAGCTTACGAATACCCGCTAAGATCTGTGGATAGGTTGCTAAAACCGATGCGGGAACGTCGGGCAAACAAATCTCTTCTTCTATAATTTGTTTTTTAACCGCGCGCTCCACGATTTCAGAGAGGCATTGCACCTGTGCTTCATATCGATTATTACCCGCACTCATGCCATTACTAACAAATAAATTTCCGATGAGGTTTACCGGAATATACACGGTTGCTTGATCCGATTGCCGCTCAAATGGGAGTGCACAAATACCGCGATCCATGCGCCCGGAGCTGGTATCAATTAAATGCGAGGCCTTCAGCTCGTGGTCCGCATTGTAGAGGGCTAAACACGTTTCATCCATCAGCCCCTCCGGCAACGCATCATCCGCGCCGGCTTTAAACCATTTTTCATTGGGATAATGAACAAACGAGCGGGCACTAATTGCCTCGCCTAAAAAGTAGTCGTTGTAGAAATAATTACAGCTGGTCCGCTCAAGATATTCGCCCAGCGCCGAGCAAAGCGCACTGTCTTTTGTTGCGCCCTTTCCATTGGTAAAACACATCGGGGAAGCGGCATCGCGGATATGAACCGACCACACATTCGGGACAATATTGCGCCACGAGGCGATTTCGATTTGAATGCCCAAATCCGCCAGCAAGCCCGTCATGTTCGCAATCGTTTGCTCCGCAGAAAGATCTTTCCCCAGAATTTTGGTATGGGCATCCGGTTCCGTCTCCGTTTCATAGACCAGCCCCGCATCCGAGCCCAGCGACGTTACCAGTTCCGACGAAAATTCGGGGGAGCCTTCAATCACGCGTTTAACCGCACATCGATCAATCCCGCTCAAAATACCATTCCGATGTTCATCCGACAGACCATCCGGCACTTCCACCTGAATTTTAAAGGTCTGCTTATATCGATTTTCCGGATCAATCACATTGTTTTGGGAGAGCCGAATATCCTCGAGGGGGATGTCGTTCGTCAAACAATAGATCTTTACAAAATAGGCGGCACAAAGAGCGGAAGACGCTAAAAAATAATCAAATGGATTGGGGGCCGATCCATCGCCTTTGTAGCGAATGGGCTGATCTGCCGTGACCGTAAAATCATCAAATTTAGCTTCTAGCCGAAGATTTTCTAAAAAGTTTACTTTAATTTCCATAGAATCATAATTCCGGTCGTTCGTTATAAGCCGCGGCAAAGAGATCCCTCAATAGAGGCGCTACAGCCTCTTTTTATGGGAAAACCCCTTTTTGACCGGATAACCGGATTTTCAGGATGCCCATCCAAGCAGGTTAGTTCTCCCGTCTAAAAATGCTCGCCCATACATCATCCAGAGGAACTCGAAAAAAGTATAAACGCAACGCGAAAGGAGGGGATCATCCATTCCATAGCAACGCTTCATTAAGACGGAAGGCAACATAGGCATAAAACATGATCAACACAACCACATTGGATGTGATTGTGCGGCGATTTCGGGGGAGCACTCCCACGGTCCCCCCTAGAATATTTGGGATAAAATTGATTCTTTTTCAGACCCTAACGCATCCTCAGCAAATCGCTCCCCATAGACGAAGCACAAAATGGTTAAGCGTTAATCGCGTCTTCCACCAATTTGAGTGTCGATTCCAAGGAACCCGTTGCACAAAGAAAAGCCCCTTGATGACAGAAAATTCCATTGGATATCCCGGCGGCTTCTGAAAAGGCTTCGTCGGTCAACCCGGCCCATGTCTGAGGGAAATCCTTGCGGTTCGAATATTCACCCGGGGCGGAAGGAACGGCTTGTGCAAAACATTTTTTGCCCTTGGAAAAAATGGCATACAGAATGGATTCATTCCCCTTGCTGTTAAAAAGGTGCTCCATCCACTTGCAATCTTCCGGAACAATAATATACGCACGCTCTTCTGCTAAGGCTTCGTTAAGAGCGGTTTCCAATCCGGCGCGACTATTCATCCAATGCTCTGCTCGAGTCATCGCCGCCTGCAGCAATAAACGCGCCCGCACCACTTCGCCCGCAAACGCCTCATCCGCTTTAAAGGTATTCTGAGGATTCATCATCGAAATGGACGTCGTTAAGGAGAGTTCCCGCACATCGGTAAACTCTTCAATCTGCGTAGACAACTTTATCCCATTATCAATGGCATCGAACTGTCGGATCAACCGGCGACACACCTGCTCGGCAATGGCGGGGCTGCCACAAATTTCAGCCCCATAGTGCGACCAGATGAGACCAATGGAAGACATTTTCAAGCCATCATCGTACGTCGGTCCATTCTTAAAGTGATGATCGTATACCTTTTCGGCATGGGTATAATGGCCGCCCACATCGACGAGGAAATCGCACTGCGCCCATATTTTGGGATCGCGCGAACGACGAATCTCATAGTCCGGGTGGAGCAGCGATAAAGCAGCAATGGCAAAAACATCATCGGCATGAAAGTTTCCGCTGTGTGTTCCAAATATAATCTTCAAAATGTTGTGTCCATTTAGGTTAGGCACCGGGGTGCGTGTAATCTGATGCAATTTTTAAATACTGGCATGATTCGCCGCGGGAGAGCGCGAAGATAACAAAGAAAAATTCTATGAGACTTCACACGCCCCCCAGCAGATCGAACGATTCGAACGCATTGGAGCCGAGCTAAAGCGACCCACAATTTCTAGGGAAAGTCCCCGACCTCAGCCAACTCCCCCCGTGCAGGGAAAAGATATGCCGCTGGTTCCGGCAAAGGGCCTCAGGGCTGGATGCACAGCTCGATCGGACCATGATCGGACCCCTTGATATCCGTCAGGATGTCGGCGGATTGAATGTGGGGCTGAAGAGCGGGGCTGGTGAGAAAATAATCCAGTCGCCACCCAATGTTGTTGGCACGAACGTCGCCCCGATAACTCCACCAGGAATATTTTGTCGTTTCCGGATGCAGCCATCGGAAGGTATCGGTGAGCCCCGATTCCATGTAATTTGTCATCCCCAATCGTTCTTCAAGCGTATAGCCCGCATTGCCCTCATTGGGTTTAGGCCGCGCCAAATCAATCGGATGATGCGCCACGTTCAGGTCCCCGCAGAGAATCACAGGCTTGGTCTCTTCCAGCTGCTGAATCTTCTGCAACAGCAGAGCATCAAACGCTTGCCGTTCCGCCAATCGCGAGAGATCTCGTTTCACATTCGGAACATAGGTATTGATCAGAAAAAATGATTCAAATTCTAAAAACTGAAACCGCCCTTCCGCGTCGAACCGTTCATCCCCAATCGTTGTTTCATAGGAGAGCGGCGGCACCTTGCAGAGCGTTGCGGTTCCGCTATATCCTTTCCGTTCGGCCCCGTTCCAATAGCCCCGATATCCATCCTCCGAACCAGTCCTTCGAATCGCCTCCGGAAGATCATCATTATGCACCTTGATTTCCTGAAGACAGAGGATATCCGGTTGATGCTCCTCCAAAAAATCCAGGAACCCTTTTTTCATCACAGCTCGAACCCCATTAACATTCCAAGAGATCAGTTTCATTTTATCACGTTGCCTTCATTATCTTAAAAAATGCAGTTCCAATGTGGGTCGCAGATACGAGCGTTGAATCTGCACGACGCCGAGGCCTATCACCAGGGACTCCAACCGAGGTCAAGACGGTAAAATCGGCAACCCGAAGGGGAGAAATAAAAAAGCACTGCGCTTATTGGCCAAACGTCCGGCCCCTTCATTTCTACTGCTTTTAATAAAATCATTGTTTAGTTGATCGAGCAACCCTCGCCCTCCTTGAGGGCCATAAAGAATGGACACGATGCGATAGAGTCTATCCGATCGACCCCTGATTCCGCGAGCAGATCAAGCATCCCAAATAGCATTTCCAACCCTTGGAACTTTTTAGGATGCTCAAACCGCCGGAAATCACACCGACTTTTTCGGTGAGCTCCATGATTGCAGTGGCAGGGAATTCCCAGAAGCCCATCAAAAGCGGGCCGAATACCTTTTAGTCTTTGTATATACCCATTAATGAGTATACTTCTTTCGTGGAATGTCTCGTCGATATCAATTGCGTCTGCAGTGCTGGTATAGACCCCCATTTTCCACTGCAAGAGCATGCCCTACATTCGGAGGCATCCATGAAATCTTGCTCATCGAGCATAGGTTGTGAGGATGAATAAAAAGGATTAATCATGAGATTTAGAACGATCATTACGCTACTAATTTTCGCCTTATCCACATCCATATTTGGCAAAACAGAAGATCAAAGAAAAGCTCAGGAACTAGGAACAAAGGCCATCAAACAGATGGATGCTGGTAATATTAGTGGCGCGATCGAGTTATTAGAGGAGTCTACAGCGTTAGATCCCGAATCGATTTTCTATCCCTATGAAATCGCCTATGCCCATTATCTCAACAAAGAGTATAAGGTTGCGATCGATCTCTTCAACGAGCTGATAAAACATCCTCAGTGCATAGACCGCATCTATCAGATGTTGGGCAATGCCTACGACATGAATAATGATCTAGAAAAAGCGATCACGGTTTATGATTTGGGACTCCATAAATTTCCCGCATCGGGCATCCTCAATTTGGAACGTGGTGGCATCGAATATGTGAAAGGAAATGATCAGGTCGCACTCGAATATTATGAAAAAGGGATCCAAGTCGCCCCTCAGTTTCCTTCGAATTATTACTGGGCATCAAAACTCTACCTCAGTTCAACAGAAAAGGTGTGGGGAATGCTCTAC
Organism: Pontiella sp.; assembly: GCA_037132875.1. GTDB lineage: Bacteria > Verrucomicrobiota > Kiritimatiellia > Kiritimatiellales > Pontiellaceae > Pontiella. The sequence goes on along the minus strand of JBAHZU010000043.1, from coordinate 3,651 downwards.
GGAGAGATCTTTATGAATCTTGAACGGGGAAGCAAACGGACCTCTGAAATAAGTAAACTCCTGTACGACACCTATAAAAGCCAGATTAAGTTCACGTCGGAGGGTTCGCGATCGATCGATTTCAGTAGAAGTTCCACGATTACTATTAAACCAGGAGCTGATCCAGGAAAGTTCAAACTCCCCTTTGAGATAGGAGTCTATGAACCTCTTTTAGCGTTCTCCATCGCAGGAGAGAAAAGTATAAACCTTGATGCTTTACACCGGATCAGGGCGCGTTTTCTGGCGAGTTACTACACTAGAGATTTTCAAAAGGATTACCCCAATATCCTGTTCGACTATCAACGTGAAATCAAAAATTCAGGACACCTTGAAGCGTACAATCATTGGCTGTTAATGAAAGGTGATGATGGGGCATTTAAAAAATGGATTCGCGGGAATAATGAGGCCTTTAAAAAATTTGCAACCTGGTTTGGAAAAAATCCTATTGAGATCGATAGCGAAAATAAATTTCATCGACGCCAGTATAATTAACGTATAACCCGCGAGTTGACCCTACAGCAAAAACGCCGAGAAATTAGGTCGTGCAACGCACAGCGGGTCACCATAACGTGGATCGAATAAACACAAAAGGAACGGCCCGTTTCCATAAAAAAGACAAATCACGTGGCACAGTGGATTGGTATGTAGCCTCCTGGACACGTTTTTCGAGGGTTAAAAGAAGCCCCCCGCAGAAAACAGATTCTTCACTTGATTTCCTCTGGGTGGACTCCCCGTCCTCCATGCACGCTGCAGAAATCGAAGCCCCTTTGCTCGCAAACGTCTCGAATCGGATGACGCTATCCACCTGCGAACCCCATTAAAAAGGGGGTCCTTTTGCGTTGAAAACGCGGGTTGCATGAAAAGAAGCCTCGGAGAGAAGCCTTTTTTGCGTTCGTACAACCCGATATATAGGGCACAATATGCCTCGTTGGACTCCCCCTTCAATTAGGCAGAAGGAAGGGGGCCGCGCGGTGTGGACGTTCGATGTTGAACGAGTATAAATGATAGATAAAGGTAGGTAGAGCAGGATGACATTTAGCCAATTGGGATTGCGAAAAGAAATACTAGATGGAATTGAATGGCTGGGATTTAAAGAACCCACATCGATCCAAAGTGCGGTCATCCCCTTCATTCTAGCGGAAAAAAGAGATCTCGTGGCGCTGGGTCAAACCGGAACGGGAAAAACGGGCGCATTCGGCCTGCCCCTTCTTGAAAAAATCGATCTGAATAATAACCAAACACAAGCGCTGATCCTCTGCCCAACTCGCGAGCTCTGCATCCAGATCACCCATGATATTCAACACTTTTCAAAAATGCTTCCCCACGTGCGGACCTTAGCGCTCTACGGAGGCGCTGATATTCGCCCACAACTCGCGGGCCTTGACCAAGGAGCGCATATTATTGTGGCCACGCCCGGTCGGTTGCTCGATTTACTGCGCACGCGTAAGGCAAAGCTGTTTGCCGTGGAACGCCTGGTCCTTGATGAAGCAGATGAAATGCTCAATATGGGGTTTGAAGAGGATCTCAATACCATTCTCGACGAAGTCCCCAACGAGGCCCAACGCCTGCTCTTCTCGGCCACAATGCCGCAACGTGTAGCGCGGATGATGCACGACTATATGAACGATCCACACGAAATCACCATTGGGGAGCGCAACACGCTCTCCGAACTCGTGGAGCATCGCGTGTTATCGGTACATGCCAAAGATCATTATGCGGGATTACGCCGCATGCTCGATGCTACGCCCGGAATTTATGGCCTCATCTTTTGCCGCACCAAAGCGGATACGCAGTTGATTTCAGATCGACTGAATAACGATGGATACCGAACGGCCGCCTTGCATGGGGATTTGTTGCATGAGGAGCGGGAAGTGGTGATGAAACAGTTCCATACACACCAAGTTAAACTCGTGGTGGCAACCGATCTCGCCGCACGCGGACTGCATATTAATGATCTCACTCATGTGATCCATTACACGATTCCTGATGACCAAAACACCTATACACATCGGAGCGGACGAACCGGCCGCGCGGGAAAAACGGGAGTCTCGCTCGTTATCATTCATGCGAGAGAGCAATTTAAGCTCGAACGCATTGAAAAAGTGCTGGGCCAAACCTTTGAGAAACTACCCATTCCCTCCGGCGCAGAAATTGGACGTATACTACTTCAAAACCTACTCCACTCATCCGATGCGGCCGATGCAACCCTCGATGAAATCAGTGCAACACTCCAAACGCTCACCCCATCGGAAGAAATCGATGCCGATGCACTCATGAAGGCACGCAAAACGGTGGATTTTTATCGCGTTGCACCCGAGCTCAGCAGCGAGCCAGAGAAAGTAAAGCCCAAGCATAAAACCGCCGAGAGCATCTCAGGCCGCGAAGCCCGCGCAAAACATGTGCCCCGGAAAATGACGGAAGGCATGATTGAGCTCGTCGTGAATATTGGCAAACGCAATGAACTTCAAGAGGACGGCTTGAGCGAACTGATGAATCAATGCGGGTCAACCATTCCATTGGGCCGGATTAATATCGTGGATATGCAGACCTATTTCGAAGTCCCCTACCCGCTCTCTCACCAGATTATCAACCACTTCAAACAAAATCCGACCGAATTTGGCGGTCGTCCGCTCAATATTACCTTTGCCGGAAATGCCAAACCAGTGGAAGCCAAGAAATCAAATCCTCGGGGCGGTAAGCGCGGAAACAAGTAACCGTAAAAATGCAGTGGAAATGAAGAAATCGGAGATTTAACTAATCAACGCCCTGTGTGCGGGATAAAATAATGAGAAAGATGCCTCCTCTCAAGCCTTCAAACGGTTAAAGAAAGATTTTTGGCCCCGGTGCAGGCCATCCCGAAAAGGTACTTTGTGTTCCGATCGATTATGCAAAGCTTACGCATGTGGGACTCTGTTATGATGGGACTGGCCGGGTACTCAAAAGTGCGTTCCCGATCAAAAATACGCCGGAGGGAGTCGAATTCATCCTATCTATTGTGGATAAAATGTGCCGCAAGCGGCATGTCTTCTTTGGCGGAGAGGATTGCGGAACCTTTTCATTAAATTTTGCATATACCCTGAGGGAACGCGGATTTCCCGTTATCGGTGTTAATGCGGGGGATGCCAAAAAGCAGCGGGAGAATGTTCAGGCTAGCACGGATGAGCTGGATCTCTTGGGTATTGCAAATATGCTTATTAATAAGCGCGGTGGCGCGGCAGGTGGGCAAGTTGGGGCGCTACGGGCTTTGCGTTCCTTGACGCGGCATCGCCGCAAGCAGGTTCAGCTTCAAACTGCGGGAAAGAATCGGATTCACCAGATTGTGGATCAACTTTTCCCTGGTTTCCTCGATGAAAAACAGAGCGCAAGAAAATAAAGAGCGGCGTGCCCAAGGCCAAGAAGGCGCGGGCCTGCAAGTTGGCCAAGGCGATGTGGCATGTCATGAAGGGAGAGGACTTTGATGAAAAACTGATGTTTTGGATAAACGGGCCGCCGCCGGGAACCAGAAAAGGGTCTGGCAAAACCATCGGACTGATTGGAATCCGCCGGCGTCCCAACTCTATCGATTGAAACGGGGTTGCCCGTCGCCAGCGCCCCAAGGGTCTGGAAACCCGC
>JBAHZU010000067.1:0-18751 GCA_037132875.1 Pontiella sp. | reverse complement strand
CCATTGAATTCCCGAAGGCGCTTCTGCCGTTTTGGCTCCCAGGTGGGCAAGGTCACCGGCGAGCGAGCCGATATACACATACATGACCGTGCAGGGCATCATGCCAATCCAGGAGGCGAGCACATATTCCTTTAGAGAGATCCGGGTGAGACCAAAGGCATAGTTGAGCAGGCTGAATGAAAAGATGGGAGAGAGGCGGGTCAGGCCGACGATCCGCCAGCCTTCATTTGCTACCGCATGATTAATGGCCCTGAAACGCGCGTTGCCTGCCATCTTACGGGCCACCCAGCCGCGAGCCACATAGCGCCCAACAAGAAAAGCCGCCGTTGCTCCGAGCGTTGAAGAAATGGAAACTAAAATAGAACCAACCCCCACCCCATAGATGGCTCCAGCCCCCAGAGTAATCAGGGATCCCGGAATAAAAAGAATACAGGCCACGATATAGAGCACGGCATAGACCACCATACCCGCCGACCCCAAGCCTTCGATCCAGGCCAGCACACCGTTTAGCTGATCCTGCAGGTTTAGATATTTCCCTCCGATGACTAGCAGAGCCATCCCTGCCAAAATAATCAGCACGCGTTTAATCCATTTCAACGGTTTCATCGTATGGCCTCCATACCTGTCGTCAGGGGAATTGAAAAAATCTTATAAAAAAGATAGGAAGATGACCGATCATTAAATCCTGCAGGGCTTTTTCTATCCCTCGGCACCAACAACCGTTCGAAGGTAATCGGCATTGGTTTTTAGATCCTTTGATATTTCCGCATCGACCTCATAGCTCGCTACAACTCGCCCCATTGGCAAAACAGGTATAGCACCGGTGGTGCTTAAGCCGTATGCACTGGTTCATCGATTCGGTCAAGCTTGCGCCAAGGTCATAGTCTGTGTCGTCGTCCACTAAGGTGCAGGCGTAGACCCGCATACGACCGTCCTTTTTCAGCACCATCTTGCTGAAGCTGCACATGAAGGCCGCGCGCTCTTCCGCACTTTTATAGGTCGTCATGCAAGACTCGGTAATATAGGGCACCTCTGGATGCGTGCCGGGTTCATGAAATTCGGGAAAGACTACGATATGCGTATCTTCCGGTATGCCGACGGCTCTAAAGTAGGGCAGGTATTTCCGGTTCACGGCTTGAACATCCTCCCCTGCAGCACCCTGCCGGGCAATGGAACATTTGAACCCAAGGCCATGTAACTCGCCCATGATTTTAAGCGAAAGGTTGAAGTTACCCTTGCCGCGCTCCGCATCATGTTTTTCGGGATCTGGATAATCTAGACTCACCCGAAAGCGGAGCGCATGTGCTTTGCTCGCCAACGAAGTGGTCTGATGCAATTTGTTTAAAAGTGGCTCTGTGGCATTGGTCAAAATCAAACACGGATTCAGACTTAATGCATAGTCCAGAATCGGGATCATGTCTGGAATCACGAAGGGTTCACCTCCCGTGAAAGAAAATTGCTCCACTCCCAAGGCCAACGCTTCGTGCATGAACGGTTTGACCTCGTCCAATGTAATCGGATTCAACCGATTGTCGCCGGGCGCGGAACCCTCCAGACAAAAGGAACACTGCAAGTTGCAAAGCGTTCCGGTATGAAACCACAGCTCCTTTAATTCCTGGGGTCTTATATACCCTCTACCCTTCTTTCCCTTCCGATCTATTCTGCGTTCAATGAAAATTTCGCTCATCGCCATTCCCTTCACGAAAGTCCATGGACGCCGAATTAATACAATAGCGAAGGCCAGTCGGCGGTGGACCGTCAGGAAAGACGTGCCCAAGATGCGCATCACATTTTGTGCAGACCACTTCTGTTCGAATCATCCCGGCCGCTGAATCGCAATGCTCTGTAATCACCCGATTCGTCACCGGCTTAAAATAGCTGGGCCACCCACAGCCGGAGTCAAATTTGGTGTCCGAAAGAAAGAGATCGGTTCCACAGCAGATGCAGGAATAGGTTCCAAAGGCCTTATGATCCCAATATTCCCCGGTATAGGCTCGTTCGGTGCCCTTTTTTCGGGTCACACGATATTGTATCTCATTGAGCTGCTTGCGCCATGCTGCCTCGGTTTGTACCATCTTATGGATATCCATTATTTTTCACCTCTGCTTCGCGCCATCCGTAGGGGAGAAATGGGTTATTCATACGCTCCCTGCGCATCGGCGATCCTAAAAAGTCTAATCGTTGCTCAAACATCCGGCAATCTTTCTTCCAATCATTGGACGCTTTTGGTTGCTTCAGTAGCAGACGGGACTTATTTTCCTGCTCTGGAAAACTAAATTATGAGCGATGACTGGATTGATATACAAAAGGATCCGGTTCACGTAAAACGTGAACGGGCAAAAGCCAAAGATCTGCGCAAAAGCACGTGGTGGAAGCAGCAGCTGGCTCACGGAATCTGCCATTATTGTGGCGATGAATTCAACTCAACTGAGTTAACGATGGATCACGTGCTCCCAGTGGTGCGTGGAGGGAAGAGCACCAAAAGCAACTGTGTGCCGTGTTGCAAAGAATGCAATAACGACAAGAAATTCCTCACCCCCGCAGAGCTCATCATGCGGGAACTGGAACAAGAACAATCCCCAGCCGATGACTAGTCGGGCATAACCGCATTCACCAATTCGTCGCCACGTTCATACGCACGAATATTCTGAAGCGTCGTTTGTGCAATGGCAGAAACCGCTTCTTCCGTGAAATAGGCCTGATGCCCGGTGATGACCACATTCGGGAAGGTTGTCAGACGTGCAAAAATATCGTCGGTACGAATCTCGAAGGTCTTATCTTCAAAGAAAAGCCCCTCTTCTTCCTCATAAACATCAAACCCGAGATATCCAATTTTATGTGATTTCAGTCCCTCAATAGCCGCTCTAGAATCGATCAAGGCACCCCGGCTCGTATTGATGATCATGACCCCTTTTTTCATTTTCGCAATGGAATCCATATTCACGAGGTGATGCGTTTCCTTAAATAATGGGCAGTGCAATGAAATGATATCGGCCTGAGCAAAAAGCTCATCCCGTTCCACATATTTCACGCCCAGATCAAGACAGGCCTGATTTTCATATTTATCGTGGGCCACAATTTTGCACCCGAACCCATGAAGGATATTCGCAACGCATTGCCCAATTTTTCCCGTACCCACTAAACCAACGGTACGGTTACGCATATCAAAGCCCAACAGTCCATCGAGAGAGAAATTCCCTTCCTTCACACGGGAATTTGCCCAATGGACTTTACGGTTCAATGCCAGCATCAAACCCACGGTGTGCTCCGCAACGGCATACGGCGAATATGCAGGAACCCGCACCACTTGAACGCCCAGCTCTTTGGCACTGCTGATATCTACATTATTAAACCCAGCACAGCGCAGCGCCACCAAACGAGTTCCCTGCGCGGCCAAAGCAATAAGAACCGAAGCATCGATTTGATCATTCACAAAAATGCAGACGCACTCGTATCCTTCGGCCAACTTGAGCGTTTCACGCCGAAGACTTCCTTCATAATAGATAATTTCGTGTTCGAACTCTTTATTGGCGAGGTCAAAAAATGTGCGGTCATACGGTTTGGTGCTGAAAAAAGCAATTTTCATTAAGGTCCTTAAGGCAGGTAATAACTAAAACAAATCGAGTTGGGCGGGCTGTTCTTTAAACTCAGGGAAGCGCATTTCTTCTTTGCCACCCATCAATCGAACTAGGTCTGATTCAGCACAGGGCTCCCTACGCATTTCCAGTGTTTCCACAATCTTTGCGAAAAGAAGACCACAGTATGAACTATCTTCCTCGGCCCGATGGAACGTTCCGCTTGGAAAATTAAAATGTCGGGTCAGAGTCCAAAGCTTGTAGTTTGGAAGGCCGGGAAAAACCGATCGAGACAGGGGAAGGGTATCTAATACCACGCCACGAGGAGCAACCGTTCTATGTCGTTTAACATCATCGAGCATAAACTTATAATCGAACGGAGCATTGTGCGCAACCAAGGGAAGATCCCCGCAGAAATCTGCAAAATCGACTAAAACATCTTCAATCTTACGTTTTCCACGAAGCATATCATCCGTAATCCCATTCACCGCGCCAGCTTCAGGAGGCATCGGAATTCCGGGATCAACTAGTTCGCCAAAGCCCTTTAGAGCTTGGCTTCCATCAAACAAAACCGCCCCCACTTCCACAATCATATCCACAGACGGTTTCGTGCCAGTCGTTTCTAAATCAAATGCAATAAATTTCATAAGGTAATACCCATAAAGGATGACTTGTTTTCATGCGACCCAAAAGGGAAATAAAAAACCCGCCCAAATGATGGACGGGTTCTCAGAACGTCGAGGAAGCTGCTTACTTAGCAGAAGCCTGACGGGACAATTCACGCTGACTTTGAGTCAGTCCGCTAGTGTCAACCTGTGTCGCTTTCACAGAGATCACGAGGTTCATCTTGGAGGTACGAGTACCTTCAGAACGGAACAGGCGACCAATATATGGGATATCTCCCAAGAAAGGAACCTGATCACGGAAGGTTTCAGTACGCTCATCCACCAAACCACCCATAATAACGGTAGCACCGTCAGCAATGGTAACTTCCGTCTCAATAGCACGCGTTTCGAAGTAAGGCATCAGGATCTGAAGCTCAGCACTGTTACCAAATACAATTACTTCGTCTGATCCACCTGATTCGTATGAGTTATAACCCGCAATATAGATATCGTAACCAACAAACTTGGTGATTTCCGGTTGAAGGGATAGATCGATGGTATTCCTTTCAGAATCAACCACCGGAGTCACTTCAAGAACCACACCCAAGTCGTAGTCTTCCCAATCCTGTGGCTTAACCACTGGAGCAGTACGCTGACCGGTTTCCACATCGTAGTCCTGCGGATAACGATGAACTTCCACCACCCGGATAATCGCTGTCGAACCCGATTTAGTAGTTACCTTAGGAGCGGACAGTACGTCTGCAGTACCTTCCTGCTCCATCGCAGTGATCGCTAGATCGAACGGGAAGCTACTGGTATTACTCAGGATCATCTGAGCCGGAGTGCCCCCCAGAGCACCGAGGATACCGGACTGGACTGCGCCAAATGCCGTGGTATTATTTCGCTGACTTGAGCCAAAGAGACTCTGGCCGTCGCCATCAATTTGGGTATAACCCGAGGTCGGATCATTATACAGTGTACCACCGTCCAAAGCGCTAGAGCTAGCCATTCCCTGTCCCGGCTGATAATAGGTCTGTGTGTTATCAAAACCAAGGCCCGCAAAAGTACCATCATCTTTTAGCGTCCAACTGAAGCCGAGCTCTTCGAGAGCACCTTCATTGTATTCAACAAATTTAGCTTCGATTTCAACCTGCTGGGAATGCTGTTTAATCGCTTCCTCTTCCAGATCTGCCAAAATAGATTTAACAGATTTGTGATTGTTCGCAGTGTTCTTAACGAACAATTTGTGGAAGTTCGGCTGATAGGTTGCAGAAGAACCATCTGGCCAATCAACGATGGAGAAGAATCCAACCACGTCAGTAGGTCCAGAAGAAGAGGAAGAGGACGAGGCATCACCGAAGAGATCATCCATACCCCCGCCACTATCACCGTCGGCCATAGATGCGAGTTCTTCACCCACTGAAGGCATGATGTCATAAGATACGATTTTCAGATCGGACGGGGCAACATAACCCACCGGCATCACGGCAACCGCTCTAGGCTGAACGTCGAATTTCAAAGAAGCCATTTCTACGATATACTGAAGCGCTTCGTAGAGGCTCATGTCACGAATGGAGATCGTGATGTTATTCTGTTCAGCAACCATTGAATCGCCCATACCGAGCAAGAGGATGTTCACACCCTGCTTGGTCGGATCCTGACGGCGGCAAGTTTCAGCAAGGAAGAGCACAACATCTTTGATGTTGGCATCACGAAAATCAAGACTAGGAATGATGATGCTCTGCAAACGGGCAGACAGGGCTTCGATCGCAATTTCATCGTCACTCAAGGTCTCCACGGCATCTTCGTCTACCGGAATAGCAACAACATTTATATCTGGATTCCAAGCGGCGTCTACATCGGACATTGCCTGAGCACGACTCGCACGTTTCTGCCTAATTTCAATGGCTGCTTGCTTCTGCGCAGTACGTTGCAAATATTCCATTGCACGGCGGTTATATGGGTCTTCAGCCAACACCGCTTCAAAAACGGCGTCCGCTTTACCCAGTTCACCGTCGCGATAGTACGCAAGACCACGACTCAGCAAATCTGTTTCAGCAACAATCTGAACAGCTGCGGGTTGCGCATTTTCTACTTCGGCGGGAGCGACTTGTTCCGTACTTCCTTGTGCCGCATCCAACTGTGCGAATACATCATCTAGACTTTCCTGGGCTCGGATTGTTTGTGTTGCAACCAACACAACCAATAGAGACGAGATATAGGTTCTATTCATTTTTCCTTCCCCTCTACTACTCATAATTAAAATGCCACACATTCCGCGCGTTCACCAGGGTCCACGGCAAAGCATTTACCAACAACATTCACCCTATAACATATCCTCCGAAAAACGTTACCGTTCTTCATCGGCTAAACCGACAATATCGAACACCTTTCCGGTCCTCGTATCCTTCAAGATCACCTTATCGGGATACACACCTAGAACGGTGTACTCATCGTTATACAAAGATAATAACGCACCCATAGTAACCATTATTGATCGTTGAGCAAGAACATTAATTAATTCAGCCTTACTGTCTGGATCGAGCGCAACGGCACCTCTTTCCAGTTCAATTTCAGTGTTTCCACGCATCACATAAAGCCGGGAACCCACCCCCAGAGCAGAGGGCTCAAATCGTTGTATACAAACCCCTTCCACAGACTCTCCTACCGAAGCAAAGTGCGACTTCCCCGTTCCCAAAACATTCAACTGAAAAGCCATACTACCATCCTGATTTTCAATAAAACCGTTGAACACAAGGGGGAAGGGTATCTCTTTTATTGCTACAAACCGCAGTTTTCCTGCATAAGGCGGGTGACTGGCTGCATCGAGAGGATCAGACGCCGCTTTAAATTCTTCGAGATTACCGAATCCATCCCCATCCGGATCCAGCAAAGCATCCGATGCATCATACTTATTAAAGCCATATTTCAGCTCCCAATCATCCGTAATTTGATCTCCGTCCCGGTCCAGCTGATTCATGGCGGGCTGCGGAAGATCAGAAAAGGGACAAACCTCAGCATCATAAGGAATCGGGTATGCACTGCCAATGGCGATCACCCGAAGCGCACCGACCAACAAGCCCTCCGAATCCGACCCCGATTGGACAGGATCAACGGCCAACTTCAACATTTTTTCCAAGCGTTGGATATCCAGCGGGGCAACCGGAGCAGATCCCATGGGTGGATCCGCCCCCACTCGCTCCCTTTTACCGGCCTGCTGAATCGTCAGAAAAAGCGAAACCACCAACCCAATCGTTGCGAGGCCCAACACCATCGGCCCGATTCCCCTGTATTTTTTTCCAGATAAGATCATCGCGCGGCCTTCCCCGGCTCAAAGTTATAGACCTCGACGGTCAGACGAACCTCAACCAGCTCATCGCCAAAAACAATACGCTCCGACCGGGATAGCGCGTTTCTTCCCGAAAGAATTCCTTTTGAAAGGAAATGCTGGGTTTCTTCATCGTCTCCCTTGCCAGCCTCCAGATTATACGTCAGCACACCGCTGTTGGTTCGATGCGAAAACTCGGCAACCACCATAAAATGCGGCGCTGCAGCAAAACCATCCAGCACCCGCCAGACCATATTTTCTTGAGCCGTAAAGGAAACCCCAATGCGCTCAATATAAAACAACCCGTTCGGGCCCGACTTCGAAGCGAGCAGGGATTTCCGAACCACGGGAGACGGCGCATTTCTCGACCGCCGCCGAGGGGGTATATCCGCCGCCGTCGATATTTCAAATAGATCGCGCGATAATTTATCCACCGAGGTCACGCCGCTCTTCACCAACACATCAGCAACCCGCTCCACAGAATAGAGCTGGCGCGTGAGACGCGGCACATCTGAAACCTGCGGAATCGCTCCTCCACTGGCATATTTGGCAAAACCAACTTCAAGCGAATCCGGCAAAACCATTCCCGCCCGTTTTGCCCGCTTACGAAAGCGCTCAATCACATCCTGGGCCCGGGCCGAAAATTCAGCAGCCTCCATCGCGGCCTCCGGAAAGGGATCACGCATCATCTCAGCGGAAAGTGCCCCCAGATGATATTCCAGCTCATCCAGATTTTTTTCCACCCTCTGAACATTTTTTACCGAAGGATACGGATTCCGCGTCAGCAACCGAGCGAGCCGCTGTTGCTCCAACTTCATGATTTGATTCGCTTTTGAAAGCCGAACCATGCCGACTGCAAGCACGGTAGCTTCCACCACCAAAATGGCCGCGCAAATTCCACTGCCGATCATCAGTGCCTTATGCTGCCGAAAGCTCACGATTCTTCCTCCAAGAAATAGACATCCAGCACAAACCCCCGAGCGAATAGCTTCTTCGATGGGCGACTAAACACCTTCGTTTTTTTGCTAAATCGCTCACAAGACCGAAGTGCATCGCGCAGCAACTTAACCGCATCCTGTCCCTTCGGCTCTTTATCCAGATAACTGACCACCGTAATTCGTATCCCCGCACGCTGCCCCAACGGACGGAGTGGTTCGCTCGAAAGAACAAACATTCCCTCCGGCAGAAGCCCACGAATCGCACCCAGCGTTTCCAGCCAGAGCGTCCGTTGTTCCAACGCAGCCCGATAAACCTCCGCCCGATCATTCAGTTCATCAAGGCGTGCCTCCAGCGGAAGTAAGATCAACGCCATGCGGCTTAACTCGCCGACCTGCCGCTCCACTGAACTCATAATACGAGCAGAATATTGAGTCTGAAGATGAATATTCACCATCCAGACGCCCAAGATAAGCATCAGCAGTATTGCCAAAACGAACCAAAGCGGTTGTCGCCGTTTAAGCTCTTGCTCCTGCTGCAAAGAGGCCGGAATCAGGTCAATTGAAATGCGGGGTTCAGCGGCCAACCCCAAACAAACCGAAATATGATCCATCGGCTCAACGGGCATCGAGAAACGGCCACTCAGCTCGACAGCCCTATTCGTTAAAATTCGCTCCGGCCCTCGGCCCTGCTGTTGACTTTGGTAAAAGCTGATCGACCGTTCGATTTCCTGGACCAGACGATCCGACTCCTGTTCCGCAATGGGAAAGGTGCGGAAAAAGATCCGAGCACCCGCCACAAAAATCAAGTTTACAGCCCGGTCTCCGGCATCAACCATCAAAAGGGGATCCGTTTCGCCAGACGCATGCAGCGCATTGGCTAAAGCCACCGGCGCCACACTGACCCGCTCAACCGCCAGCCCATTCGCGCTAACCGCATGAACCAGCCCCTCCACCAGCTCCACCTTTACGGCCACCAACAAAACGTCCGGCTCCGGATTTTTCGGATCAATCACATAGGCATCCCAAACCACTTTATTAATGGGAAAGGGAATGTTCTGCACGGCTTCATGTCGAATTGTTTTTTCCAGCTGATCACGTCCAACCCTTGGCAATTTTACAATTCGGGAAAAGACCGATTGACCCTCAATGGAAATACGGGCTCGTTTTGTTCTCGGTTTACGGCCTTCCATTAGGCGTTTGAGCGTCATCGCCACAATCACGGCCTGCGGCAACTCAGCCGGAGCATCCGACACATAGGCCACGAAATCAGAATCGTGCACCACAGACGTACCAGAAGAAACCACGGCCATGCGAATGCCGTCTGTTCCAATATCTAAAGCTATAATCCGGTCATTTCTCAATGGCTCTATCCTTTTTGCAGGAATAAGAAACCTTGCAACCGGAAGGCGACTATAAAAAGAAAAAACCGCAGGAATCACGGGCTAATATTGCCGCACCCTTGCGCACGTGTACGTTTAAATCAGGTGGAGCATATTTTTTGCAGCCATGCCTGGATCGGGCTCACGCAGCAAACTTTCGCCCACCAGAATGGCATGAGCTCCAGCCTTTTTCAGCTGAACCACGTCCTCCGGCGTTTTGATTCCGCTCTCGCTGACCAGCGTGCAGCCCGCCGGCGCCATGGCCGAGAGTTCAAACGTGGTATCCAACGTCGTTACAAATGTTTTGAGATTCCGATTATTGATGCCAATGCAATCCGACCCCGCATCAATGGCCCGTTGCATTTCTTCTCGGTCGTGCACTTCCACCAACGGTTGCAGCTCCAAGACCTGGATTTCTTTAATATACGAAGCCAGCTCGATATCGGTCAGCGCCCCAACAATCAGCAAAACCGCCGAAGCACCCATGATTTTGGCGTGACAAATCTGCCAAAAATCCACCACAAATTCTTTGTAAAGCATGGGAATCTCGACCGCACCCCGAACCTCGGAAAAATCCTCCGCTCCGCCGCCGAAATATTTATGGTCCATCAGGCATGAAATCGCGCTGGCCCCATTCGCCTCATACCCCTGCGCAATTCCGCTCGGGCTGAACGGTTCACGAATCAACCCCGCCGAAGGGGATTTACGCTTCACCTCGGCAATCAAGCCCATTGGAGTGGCCCGCAGCGCCCGAACAAAGTCGGGGCACTTTCCAAGGGTTGGAAGCTGCGCCTGCAGCGTATCCAAGGGTTGGAACTTTTTGCGCGCTTCCACTTCAACGCGCTTATCTGCACAGATCTGTTCGAGAATGTTCATTATCGGTTCTTCTTCAAATAGGCTTCAATAAAGGGATCAATATTACCATCCAGCACGCCTTGTGCATTACCCACCACTTCGTCGGTACGGTGATCCTTCACCTGCGTGTAGGGCTGGAGAACATAAGAACGAATCTGCGATCCCCACGAAATTTCACCTTTGTCGCCATAAAGCTGATCCACCGCTTGGCGCTTTTTATCCTGCTCGTGCTCATAGAGCCGAGCTTTCAGCATTTTCATAGCCGCCGCTTTGTTTTTATGCTGCGAGCGCTCCGCCTGACACTGCACCACGGTACCGGTCGGCAAGTGAACAATTCGTACGGCCGAGTCGGTCGTATTCACGTGCTGACCGCCGGCGCCCTGCGCACGATAGGTATCAATCCGCAGATCTGATTCCACAATTTCAATAATGATGTCATCGTCCAGTTCCGGCGTCACATCGGCCGCAACAAATGAGGTATGGCGACGCGACTGCGAATCATACGGGCTAATGCGCACCAGCCGATGCACTCCGCGCTCCGATTTGAGCTGCCCATAGGCATAGGCCCCTTGAATCAAAATCGATACACTCTTAATGCCCGCCTCTTCCCCGGCTTGATAATCCATAATCTGGACTTTAAATTCTTTCCGTTCGGCATAACGCGTGAACATACGATAAAGCATATCGGCCCAGTCGCAGCTTTCGGTTCCGCCGGCTCCCGCATGCAACGTCAGATAAGCCCCGTTGGCATCGAACTCTTCGCCAAGCAGCGACTGCATTTCCAAGGTATGAAAACTGCTTTCCACTTTCTTCAGTTCCGATTCTGCCTCCGCCAGTGCTTCTTCCTCGCCCGCTTCGGCCAGTTCCAGCATCAGCTCCGCATCATCGAGACCGCCAACAATGGTATCGAATGGATCGAGCACCAGTTTCAGCGTTTTCGTGGCGGCAATATTCGCTTGCGCCTTATTCTGGTCGCTCCAGAATTCCGGTTCAGCAGCAATGGCCTCCAAGTGCTCAAACTCCGCTCGCTTCCCGGAAATATCCAGATAGCCTTCCATCTCGGAAAGCTGTTCTCGAAAAGCGACAATCTTTGGTTTCAGTTCTTCCAGCATAAGTTTCTTCCAGTCGGGCATGGACGCATGAGCAAGATGCCCGCGCTACTCTTTCCAAGGGTTGGAACTCGGGAATATAGCCCAAGGCGCTCCAATGCCAAACCCCGCAGTTTGAAAAATATTAGATACTCCGCACCTTTAACGCAGTAGTCGGGTTGGAGTTGCTCAAAAATTCGCGAGGGGTGAACGCAAGCCCTCGCCGAAGATCATCCGGCTAGCGAAGAATCGGCATTCTTCTTTCTCCGGCGCTTCCAAGTGCCCGAGCGCAAAACAAACAGCACCATGACTCCGGCGAAAAGCGAAATCTTTTCAAAGAGATTACCATGGCGCGTATAGAAGGTCTTTTCCATTCCAAGGGGGCGCGGGGCAAGCACCCCGGTGGTGAACCCCTTCATTTGCGGGTCGAGTTTTCGCTCAATATTGCCATAGGCATCGATGAGCCCAGTGACTCCGGTGTTGCAACAACGGGCCATTGGAATTCGATTTTCAATACATCGAAAAACGGCATGGGCAATATGTTGCTCCGATTGTGCGGAAGGGTCGAACCAAGCATCATTGCTCTGGTTGACCAACCAACGCGCTCCAGCACGAGTGGCATTCACCGCAAGCGAAGCAATGATATCTTCAAAACAAATCAGCACCGAAAATGAAGCCCTGCCTTCCAAGGGCAGAATGGTGCTACCAGCGCCGGGCCGAAAATCGATTTCAACCGGCGTGAACTTGCGCATAAGCCATGGGAAGGGAACATATTCTCCGAAGGGAACTAAATGCTGCTTGTCGTATTTAGCGAGTTCTTCACCATCTTTACCAAACAGGATGGAGCTATTGTAATAAGTGCGCGCTCCTTCGTATTGTTGCACATCCATGGTCCCCGCCAACACAGGTATGCCGTCTGCAGTGACGCGCTTGATCATGTTGTAAGAGGCGCGACTGGTGCGAATAAAATCCGGCACCGCGGTTTCGGGCCAGATGATCAAATCAATTCCATTCAGGCGGGCGGCGGAAGACGTCAGCTCTTCCAACCGAGTGCGGATCTCCTGATCCATTTCAGAATCCCACTTGACCGCCTGTTCCACATTGGGCTGCACCATCGCCACCGTCACACCCTCAAAAAATTGCGGGCGATTAAGCAGCACGTTCATCCCATGCGCCACCGAGAGAGCAACGGGCATTACCCCAAGCATCAGCTCAACGTGTGGCTTATATTTTCTGGTGCGATCACCAAAAACATACTGCCGTAGCGTGAGAAAGACACCGGCATTCATCCAGACAATATAAGCAGTGATCGCCGATACTCCGCCCCATTCCGCAATCTGAATAATAGCCGGACTGCTGTATTGCGAGACCCCAAGCTGATTCCAAGGAAAGCCGGTGAAAAGAATGCCACGCAGATATTCCGAACCCACCCAGACCATCGTGACCGCAAACATGAAACGGACATTTTTACGCAGATTATCGCCCGCCCATTTTTGGGTGCCGAGCGCAACCGTGATGGCAAATGGAATAAAATAGAGCGCACAATAGAGCGCCAGCACAGCAAAGCCCAGCAACGCACTCAGCTTAAGCCCCACCGCGTCTACCCGGCCCATAAGATTCCCCAGCCAGGAAAGCGACATCATGAAGAAGACAAACCCAGAGAGCAGTCCAAGCCACGTTGCCTTTTTAACCGAGGCAGACTGGACCGCAAACATGAGCGGAACCAATGCCACAAAAATTACCGTCGAATTTCCATAGCCTGGAAACGCGAGGGCCAGCAACACGCCGGAGAGCATGCTTGCTAAAACGGGAAGCAGCGACGATTTCAGCACGGGATGATCAAGCTTAAAGGCAGGGCGGCTCGCATCGAGATCCTGCCGTTTTTTATCCATTTGCTTAAACGATCCAATCATTGGAAATCAACCCTTATAAATCGAGATTCATTAAAGAGGGAACCGACCGCCAGCAGCGCAACTCTTGCTGTTGCTTCAGAAGGTCGCCGATATAACCCAGCAGATCGTTCGCTTGCGTGAGCGTCTGCTTTTTCTTCGAACCACGGTCCACATTAAACGTGGCAAGTCCCTTCAACCCCAGCACACCTTCGCCCTCGGAGGCATCCCAAAAAATATACATATGTTCCACAATGGCACGGATCGTCCGATAAAGCATCATCTCGTGTCTCTCCGCTTCGGAAAGAACCAACCGGCTGAGATCCAAAGTCCACATGCGATCAAGCTGGGCTCCGGCCCAATCGGCCGGGCGGATGACGCCCAATGAAAAATAGGGTAAGAGCGCGGGAAAATGATGCAACTCGGAAAGAATTTCGAGCCAGCGGGTAACGTGTCGGTCGTGCGGTTTCAGCGAGCCCAGCACCCGCTCGGCTGCAGCCCGATCGTTCACCGCACAGAAAGCGCGAGCAATCAACAGCACCAGATCGGATCGTTGAACCCCCTGCGGATGAAACTGCCGACAATACATCGCAACGCTGGCGGACACATTATCCACCAACGTTCCAGAAGGAATTTCCAAGGTTTGGAAAACTTCCTGCAGATGAATCGCCCAAGCATCCTTCTTTTCTAACGTTTGCAAGACGGTATCAATCATTCGCGACCAATGAGGCGTTCAACCTCGTTCATAAACTGACCGGCATCGCGGAAGCGTCGATAAACCGAGGCATAGCGAATGTAGGCCACCTCATCGGTTTTCTCCAAAGCAGCCATCACCTTTTTGCCAAGCATAATGCTTGGAATCTCTTTCTCAAATTCCGACTCCGCTTCCATGATAATGGCATCAGTTATGCGCTCGATTTGCTCAACACTAATATGGCGTTTACGGCAGGCGATATTTAAACTCATCATCAGCTTATCGCGACGAAGCTCTTCCCGTCGGCCATCTCGTTTGGTGACCTGCAGTTGTGCACGCTGAATTTCTTCGTAGGTGGTAAAGCGATGACCACAACCGACACAAACCCGGCGCCTTCGGATGGCATCGCCATTCCGAACTTCGCGGCTATCAATTACACGATTTTCCCGGTCTTCACATTTTGGACATCTCATGAAGTGTACCTCTTCTCTGATTTGCGCAGAAGATAGACTTAAGCCCCAGTACGAACAACAAAAAACGCCCCGCAGATGCAGGGCGCGTTCAACTTCGGCCAGAATATTTGTTACTTTTTCGGGGCCCTCTTCTTGGATGACGCGTTCTTGGCCACCTTCTTTTCCCCGCCCGCATAGCCGCCTCGATTTATTTTCTCACCTCAAAAATATGGACGTCCCTTCAACCTGCCTCCCGAAGAGGCTGACGTCACCGCACCCCCTCCGGTTTATGCAACTGCTTTAGCTTTATAAATATGGATAACTTTCGCGCCATGAATGCTTCGAAAATTAACGTGCTTACATCGATGAAAATCGCACCATATAGGCATAAAAAAAACCGCCCAAAAATGGACGGTTTTTTTTGCAATGAAGCACGCTTGCTTAGAGTTCCTGCGTAATCTTTTCAACAATGTACGCCTGAATGGTACAGCCTGCCTCGAAGTTCGTGAAGTTGTCTGGACGAATACCACACTCTTGTCCATGACGCACCTCGGCCGCTTCGTTCTGGAAGCGCTTAAGTGATCCAATGAGACCTTCAAACAGAATATCCTTACCCCGTTTAATACGGATACTAGCCTTCGAAGAAATACGGCCGCTTACCACCATACACCCGGCAATCTTGCTCTTCTTGCTGAGTTCGAATACTTCCTTAACCTCGGCTTCACCGATAATCTGCTCACGAAGTTCCGGCTCCAGCAGCCCTTTCATGGCGCTTTCGACATCTTCGATCAGTTCATAGATGATGCTATACAAACGAATTTCAACCCCTTCGCGTTTTGCGGCGGCATTGGTTCCCCGTTCATTACCGGTATGGAAACCGAGAATAATGGCATTCGATGCACTGGCCAGCATCACATCGTTCACCGTGATGTTACCGACATCGTTCGTGAGAATATTGATCTCAACCTTGTCGCTTTTGATTCCGCTTAACGAATGAGCAATGGCTTCAACCGATCCTTGCACATCGGCCTTGATGATCACCTTAAGCTCTTTCTTGGCTGCGCTTGCCGCAGCACCAAACAGATCGTCGAGTGACATCTTCTTCGGAGCAACACCACCTCCGAGTTGCAGCGCACGAGCTTCGGCCTGCAACACTTCAGAAATATTCTTGGCTTCCTTGTCGCTAGACATCACCTGAAACTCATCGCCCGCTCCAGGAACATTCGTCAGCCCGAGAATCTTAACCGCAGTCGAAGGTCCAGCAGTTCGGATCTTAACGCCTTGGTCGGAAATGAGTGCCTTAACTCGGCCCCAGTATTTTCCACAAATCACAGAGTCTCCGACCTTCAGTGTACCTTCTTTAATAAGAATACTTGCCGTCGGGCCCATGCCCGGCTCCATCTGAGCTTCCACCACATACCCATTGGCCGGCTTATTCGGATTGGCTTTAAGCTCAAGCATTTCAGATTCGAGCAGAATGCGTTCCAGCAGGGAATCAACTCCCTCGCCCGTTTCAGCACTGACCGGAACACAACCAATGGCGCCGCCCCAGTCTTCCACCATCACATCATGTTCATTAAGCTGTTGCTTCAAACGTTCTGGGTTTGCCGACCGCAGATCCATTTTATTCATGGCAATGATAATACAAACGCCAGCCGCTTTAGCATGCTTAATGGCTTCAAGCGTCTGCGGCATAACACCATCGTCGGCCGCAACCACTAACACTGCAATATCGGTCATGTTAGCACCACGAGCTCGCATGGCTGTGAAAGCGGCATGGCCTGGAGTGTCGAGGAAGGTGATCTTATGATCATTAAGTTCAACCGTATAGGCACCAATATGCTGAGTAATGCCACCGGATTCACCGGCCGTAACGTTGGTGTTGCGCACTTTATCGAGCAACGAAGTTTTACCATGGTCCACGTGGCCCATAAAAGTAACCACCGGCGGACGCGGCATAAGCGCATCGGGAGTATCCGGAGTTTCGTCCTTCTTCCTTGCAAGGGCTTTCTTAGCCGACTTCGGTTGCGGCGGAGGAGCTTTTCTCTTCTCTTCCTTACGCACCATAAATCCATGCTTCGCACCGATTTCCTTCGCGATCTTCAAATCGATTTCTGCATTGATGGATGCAAAGATATTCATCTTCATGAGTTCGGCAATCACCATATTTGGCTTCAGGCCCATCATGTCGGCAAAATCCTTCACGATCACCTTCGGCTTTTTCAGCTCAATCAGGGTCGGATCTTTTTCATCGTCAGCTGGCGGCGCGGCAGCAACAGGCGCAGCGGCGACCGGTGCAGCGGCAACAGGCTCCGCGTCAACGGCCACAACGGGCTCGTTTACAGCCTCCTCAACAGGAGCTTCTGCGGCTGGAATTTCGGGCTCGTCTTCCGCCGCGTTGTCTTTGCGAGCATCTTCAATGGTTGCATAGCCGAGCTCGTCACAAATCTTTCCAATCTGTTCGCTGGAAAGCTCTGAATCTGGGCCATCAACTGCAATGTCGATATCTCCCATAATTTCAATCAGTTCTTCGGCGGATACGCCGACATCTTTTGCGGTTTCTAATACTGTCATCATTCCGTGATCTCACCGTGTTCTTTAATGTACTCCACCTCGGCGGCGTACCAAATTGATTTGGCCTGTTCTGGGGTAATACCTTCGATAGAAGAGAGGTCGCCCATTTCAGCGGCCAAAATTCCTTCCAAGGTCAGGAAGCCGGAGAAGACCAGTTTATCAGCGTATTCTTCGCCGATGCCTTCAATGGCTGCGAGCTTCGTTACGGCGACCGCAACACGCTCCTCAAAGTCCATGCTTTCTTCATCTTTCTGAATATCTACACGCCAGCCCGTAAGTTTTGAAGTCAGGCGGGCGTTTTGTCCGCGCTTGCCAATGGCCAGTGAAAGTTGATCCGGTTCCACCGTAACCAGTACGGTTTGCGTGTCGGCATCAGCTTCAACGTGCTTCAGGCGGGCCGGAGCCAGCGCATTTGTAATCAGGGTCTTAATATCGTCGCTCCACCGCACGATATCAATCTTCTCTCCGGACAGCTCGCGGACAATGTTTTTCACACGCATTCCGCGCATTCCAACACAAGCGCCTACCGGATCAACACGCTCATCGTGCGAAATGACCGCCACTTTGGAGCGATATCCAGCTTCACGAGCAATGCCTTTAATATCCATAGTGCCATCTGAAATTTCAGAAACTTCGATTTCGAAGAGGCATCGGACAAAATCGGGATGATTACGTGATAAAACGATTTCTGGGCCCCGTTCGCGTTCACGAACATTCAGGATCAGAGCACGAACACGCTCTCCCACTTCGTATTCCTCAGTAGGCACGCGTTCTTTAGAGGGCATGATCGCCTCACCGTGTTCCAACTCAATCACAACATCCGAGCGATCAAAGCGGGTTACGGTTCCGGTGATAATTTCACCGATGCGATCCTTATATTCCTCAAAAATAATTTCTTTCTCGGCATTCCGGATTTTCTGCATGATCACCTGTTTGGCAGTCTGTGCAGCAATACGACCCATTTGCGGCGGAGTGGTTGCAATTTCCGAACCATCCGTCAAACGACGATAGGCTTTACGTTCAAAGGTCTTGCGATCGATCTCGATTCGCAGGTTTTCATCCACTTCACCGTTCTTTTCACCAACACTCTGCAATGCGAGTTCGATGGCGCGAATGATCACTTCACGCTCAACACCGCGTTCGCTTTCCATGTACTCGACAACGGCCTTCAGTTCTGCAGGATTCATTATCGCTACCTCCTTCGCTTAACCTTCATATTTCAAATAACCAGCCCAAAGAGAACAAAAGAGCGGCCGGGGGGCCACTCTTTACCAGAGCTCAAATATCAACAAGGCGAGCAAATTACGCTTCAACCCCCACCCCGTCAAGGGCCAATCCAGCAAAATCCGACCCGATTAGGAGGCGATTGGCCCG
>JBAHZU010000149.1:0-14420 GCA_037132875.1 Pontiella sp. | reverse complement strand
TTGTTGATCCAATCTTCGATGGCTTGGATCTGCTTGCGGGTATATTTGGAGATGTCGCATCCCTTGGGGATAAAACGCCGGATGATACGGTTGGCGTTCTCGTTGCTCCCTCGCTCCCAGGAGGAATAGGGGTGGGCGTAGAGATGTGAGTGCGCGATCCGCTGAACACCGACCGTTCAAGGGCTTCGTTGTCAAGGAATTCGCTGCCGTTGTCCGCCGTAATGCTTTTGAAGACGGTTCAGAATGCTTCTGCACCCATCTGCCGCTCAATGCCGTTGATGGCGCGGACAACCGCCTTCTGGGTCTTGTCCTTGAGCTTTCGGATGATTTCCTTGCGGGGTCTTGCGTTCGGTGAGGGTGAGCAGCGCAGCCGTCCCTTTGCCTTGGCCGCTGACAATCAGGTCGATCTCCCAGTGCCCGGCTTCCTTTCGCTCTTCGACTTCCGGAGGAAAGTTATAATCACAACGTCCTTTGTTGGGTAAATGATAGTCGCTTTCAAACGTACTATTCGATGCAAGAACCATAACTTTAGTTAATGGTTCCGCCTGTTGATTACTATCACTCGCACCCGCAGACTTATTACGCAGAAGATACTGCCGTCGTCCTTTTTCTTTGAGATTGCCCGCCTCTGCTTCGCACTGCCGTCGCAAAGTTACATCGCGAGAAAATCGGCCTATTTTTCCGGTAATGGCATAATCGACCGCATCAAAAAAAGACGTTTTCCCAAATCCATTAGGCGCGTATAACGAAATAAAGTTCGAAGGCAAACCTGATGATGGAAGCGTGAAATCAAAGGTTCCATCCTCTTTTTTTAGATACGATTTAAACGCTTGGATTTCCACTTTCTTAATTTTCATCTGCAACCTCACTCATCGCGCGTTCCAGCGCCTCTCTAATCCACGCTGATCGAGTATCTTTACTCAATTCTTTACGTGGGTCGAATGGCACTTCTTCATCAACAATATTCTGGCCCCATTTGCTCAACACGGGAGAAGCTGGAGAGTCTTCGGTTTTGTATCCCGACAGATCAATATGAGTGAGTAGCAATCGATTATTTAGTAATTCGATGAGTGCCTTTCCGGGATCTTCATCATCCCAACCATCGGGCTTTTGCTCTACGATCTTACGCATCGCAAATTTATCATTTTCGATCTCATATTTGAGCGGCGTCTCAACCTCCTCATCACAAACAAAAATGAGGTAACTATTCCAACGTTCAAATTCGGACTTCCTATTATCCAGTGAAAGAGCTGAGACATAGCTATTGATCGCTCTCCATTTTTTATCCAATTCTTTACCAGTAGATATGTGACAGCAAAAAGCGCACAAAAGTGCTCCTTCCCGCAACTCTGTCTCAAATTTATATAGATTAAAATTAGGATACAATTTAGCGAATTTGAGACCTAATTTTTCATCATCATTCTCTTTAAATGCATTAAACATTGAGCCCCTCCTGGAATTCTAAATATTGGCGATATAGTTCTCTTACCTTCACCAGCCCCGGCTCTGATCCCGTGAGATCCTTCAGTTCTTCTGGTTGACTAAATATTTTTTCATCATGAAGAGATGCCCAATGTATTAGCGTATGGCCCTCTTTCCGAATTGTCTCTGCAGCATCAATGGCACCCGGATCAGTTCTCGCTCCGGAAATATTTGCAACACAACTATCTACAGTTTTTTTTGGGATCACAGCGTTCTCGCCCTTTACATCATTGAAAAATAAAAGAATCTTGCCGTTTTTAGTCAATGAGGAGGTATCAACAGTTAGGACTTCTGAAAAATGTTCCTCCCATGGTTTGTTCGAGCGAATATAAACGATCTTAAATTCCTCGAATAGAGCAGCCGGCTCTAACTCCCCAAACCCCTTGTCATTAACAATTGAAACAAGGGTCAATAGCTCTAAAAACTTCTCCCAACAGGCCTTGTCTTCAAGTTCTATTGGGTTCCGATCATTTACAGACAGGTACTTCTTAAAATCGGATAAAATTTGTAAGGGAGTGAACGATAAATTATCCAAATTATGATTACAATGTGCTTTAATCCAGTTTAGCAATGGCTCAAATTCAGCATGTTTGAAATCAAAAATATGTTGATAATAGCTCCGAGGAAACATCCCGCCGGACAATTGTTTGAAATTGCTTAGGTGAAGAGGTTTTAATTCCGCTAATTGGTTTTCTTCAATAATATCGGTATGAGCACTCAGCATCACACCACAAATATGGCCATGCTCAGCCTCGTCATTATCCATTCGGGTTTCTACGCCGACCACGGTCACTGTATTGGCTTCGGTATCAAGATAAAATAATCCACCTCCTGAAAAGCCCGCAATGGCTGCTTGACTTGCATACGAGTTATTTCTTAAAATGATCCTCTTAATCTCTATCGTTTCGTCATGGTGATTACATTTAAAATTCCTTATTTGAGAGACAAGTTCAGAAGTGTTTTCTCGCTCATTTTCTGGGTATCCCAATATTGTTATAGTCGCATTAGGCTCAATATTTTCAAATGAGCCCGTGAGCGAAAGGTCTGATTGAAAGGGAACCTTTAAAATTAATGCATCCCACTGATTACTGAGGTACATCTCAGTAGCTAATAGCTTGTTTTCATTAAGCCTAACGATCGACAGGTCATTACATATGGGTTCCGTACACGTATCTTTTTTCGTACATGCTGAACAATCGACGCAATTAGGTTCCTCGTCAGTGCCACACCCCATAACAACGTGCTTAGCAGTTAACACATAGCTATATTCATCCGTTTCACCGTTTATGAGTACTCCACTTCCTTCTCTCAATTTTACGGTATGCTTTTTAGCTAAACCCAATTCACTCATAGTTCGAAACCTTCACGGCTACAAACGCGACAATTAATCGCTAAGGCATCAGCTTCCGTTAGCGAATTATTTATGGCTTTATATATACTTTGATAATTAAACCAAATTGTCGGGTCAGGACAATTAGATGCAATTCTAGCCAACGTCCGTTTATCGGGGTGTCCATGACCGAGACCATCCGTCGAAACAATGAAGTTCTGGCATTTGACTAAGTCTAGAAACTCAGGACTGGTATTATACTGACTTCCATGGTGCGACAGTTTTACATAATCCACTGTAAGTGGATTCTCGTTGCTATATAGATCATCATTTTGATCTTTTAATTGCTTAATACTATCCACGATTACCTCATCATGTGCATCACCAAGAAGTAGTAGCCGTTTCTCTTCAAATTCAAATAACAAAGCAATGGAACTTCCGTTCGTATCTGAGTCGTCGGACTTAAATTGATCGTCACATAGTAACGCACAAAAACTCTGATCATAATCATCTTTGGCCCCCGAAGTCAGAGAACGAGGAGCCTTTTTTTTCCATTTTTTCAGGAGCTTCTTATTTTTCATTCGTGTGGGCGAAAGAATGGCTATTTTAACTCCTAAATCAGTATAAATCTGAGGAACTTCGATTAACTTTTCAATCCAGATCCCCTTTTCTTCAATCGCAATCTCAAACCGAACGCCCTGTCCGATGCTTGTCAAATTTGATTTACATAGACCGAAATCCAGGTAGTGAGTTTCATCAATAGGTTGATCAAAAGCTTTATCAATAAGTATACCGGAATTAAACCAAACCTTATCGGTTAGCTCTTCAAGCAAACCGTTATTTTCAAATCCCTTCAGTAATCCAGCAACATGATCTGCATCCACATGAGAAAGAACCAAAAGGTCAATGCGTTGTCCCCTTTGTTTTATCTGAGTCAAGGTTTTGTACAAATCGCCTTTTTTGTGTCCACTTTCGTAAGTAGCCGTTGTTCCTCCATCCATCAAAAGATTTCGAACCGTACCTTCATGCTCCCATGAGACGAGAAGGCTATCCCCATGATTCGCTTGTAAAACTCTAAAATTCATCACGTTCAATCATTTCCTATAGCTGGTATTTCGAGATTGGCCAGTTGCCTTGTACGTTCCGCCCTTCCGCAAGGAATTCTGGTGAGTATTTCCGTATCGCGGTGTCCGTCAGCGCATATCCCCAATTGATTAAGTGCCCCTGCTCTTCTTCAGTAAAAGTATTTAACCTGGATCGCAGGTTTTTCAGCTTTGAGCTCACCGAAGAATCCGTAGTCATAGAATCTTTCAGTTCATAATCTGCTATTTTGGTGCTGATTCCAAAATAGGCTCCACCAAATTTCCCATCAATATATCGCTCAATAAGTATCCGCTTCCGGAGAGCACGTTGCTGGTCCGTCATGATGCTCGTCATGCGCATGAGCTGATGATACCAATCCTTTTTCTGTTTATGGTGCACCTTAAAAGGAGCCCCCGCATCACAGCTGATCACATGACTGTATTTCTTACTTTTCCAGACCGCCTCCAGCCCTAAATTATCATAGAGCCCGCCATCGGCCAGAAGCATCTTTTTCCGCAGCTCTAGCTTATCGTAAAATTCTGACATGCCATCCAAGGGACTCTTAATCCACTTCTCAGGATCCAATCTCATGGTTACAGGAGACAGCATCGGCGGAAAGGCCGAAGAAATCCCCACGGCCTGGGCCATTGAAATATCTGGAGAGGGGTAACGCCCAATTTTATAATCAGACAATGCGTCCTTGCCGATTTTTACACTGGCGCCGGTTTGAAGATTGGTTCCATAGAAAATAAATTCAGGGGCTGTATTCGGTATAGACTGTAGGTTGGCTCCATGAAATAGGCCTTTGTCATAGGCTTTCGCAAGCTTATCCCCAACCGTTTCTTTCCATGAAAAAATACCAGAAACTAGCGATTTCATATCAATACTCTTCGAGCAAAACTTTTGTATGGGCTTAGCAATGATTGACTGAAAGTTCGTGGAAACACTTGATTCATCGAAAATGAGGTCGTCCCATCGCATTGCAAGATAGCCCGTTAAGATACTCCCCCCAGAGACCCCAGTGATTACGGATAGCTTGGACAATAAACCAAACTCGTTTAAACGCCAAAGTGCCCCAAGGGAATATAATGTGGCTCTATATCCGCCACCAGCTACTGCCAATGCAATCTTGTGTTTTTCAGACATCGTTTTACCCCCTTAAGTAACTCAGACCTTCTTTAACTCTCCATTCACCTGAACCGCCCTCTCTTCTTCAGTTTGTTCGATGATTACGGTCAGTAAAAAAGGTCCAACCTTTCGAGCCTCTCATTAAAAATTCCCTTCAAACCGTTCCAAATGCTCCGCCAGGTTTTTTCTTGCGGGGTGGTAGGTTTCGTTTTTCGGGAGTTTAATTTCCAGACCTTGGAACTGTTGGATGGAGTAGGTGCTGGTGAAGGGTTCGCTCATGCGGTTGGAGACAATGATCCGGTAGTTATCGGGATCGATGGCGATGAGGCCACGGTCGAAGGCGCGGTGCAGGGTTGGACAAAGCGCAAGGCCGTTGGTGATGGTGTCGTCGTGCGACTGGCTAAACGGGATAATGTGGCAGGCATCGACGAGCGATGCATTGATGCTGGTTTCGACTTTGAGTCCGGAGATGCAACAGGTGTGGTCATAGATCATGGGCACCTGTTTTTTGAAGATGCCACCCCGGACAAATACCTCTTCTTCATAGGAATTTTGATCGAGCGTTTCCTGTAGGCTTTTGATTTTGGCCTGATAGTCGACGGAAGATTCCGAAAGCATTTGGCGGCTGACCTCATCCAAATAGCTGACGCTGGCGGAGAGCGATGCCTCGGGGAAATACCGGTTCAATATGGCCTGTTTCAAAACTTCGCGGTCAACCGGCGAAGCCATCAGCGCGCCGAGTTCCGGATCCAGCTGAACGTGGCTGATCGCCCGTTGCAGCACCTTGATGGCCTGGCAATTGCGCGTAACCTTTACCCATGTTTCAAATCCAGGGTTTGGAATGGGATGCCAGAATTTCTCGCTGCGCAGGTAAAAGAACGGCTGGGCAATCAGTGGCGAATGCGCGGTTGTTACCACCTCCTGCCAGATCGATTTAAAGGTTCCTACCAGCTCGGGCGACAGTTCAATACGATTGCCGGCTATCCATCCTTCATCCATGGCCCGCATCACGGCAAGCAGCAGCACGGGTTTGTGCGGTGCGGGTCCATATTTCGTCATCCCCTGTCGAAGATGGGTCAACGTATGGACGTATTTTTGAAGACCTTTTTGCATTGCCCCTTGCCCCTGTTCCCTCTAAAAATATCAGGCGTATCCCAGCCCTTCCTCGAACTGAAATTTAATGAGAACCACTTTATTACAAAAGGAAGGACGTGCCAAATACTTACTAAAAAAGTTCTCCGAACTTAAATATTAAAAGAACTCATTTTGTGGGCCGGCACCCTCGGTGCCTTCAGCGGTCCTCCTCTGCGGATTCGGAAGTTTAAGATGCGAGCGGGGGGAACGTTTAGAGCGGATCGGGATAGCGGTATTCTTTTCCGAGATAGTTGAGGAAGACGACCTCGTCTCCGTCTCTGCGGATTTGATCTTTTCCAAGGATTGGAACTTTTCCGCCGCCGCCGGGGGCATCGATGACGTATTGCGGAACGGCGAGGCCGCAAATGTGGCCGTGCAGCGATTGGATGAGTTCGATCCCCTTCTCTATTGAGGTGCGGAAGTGTTCGGAACCTTGAACGGGATCGCATTGCAAGAGGTAGTAGGGTTTCACGTTGATTTCGAGTAGGCCGTAGAAGAGGTCGACGAGGGCCTCGGTGGTATCGTTTATTCCTTTAAGCAAGACTGTTTGGCTGACCATGCCGATGCCGTGATCGGATAGCTTTTGGCAGGCGATTTGTGTTTCGAGGGAGAGTTCATCGGCATGGATGAAGTGGAGGCTGAGCCAAACGCGGTGCTTCCGCAGGATGGAACAGAGGTCGTTGGTGATGCGTTGTGGGAGCACCACGGGCACTTTTGAACCAATGCGAACCATTTTAATGTGCGGAATGCTGCGAACTCGGGAAAGGAGTTCGTCCAATACGGGATCGGTCATGGTGAGCGGATCGCCGCCGGAGATTAGGACATCGCGTATTTCAGTATGTGCTTCGATATAGCGGAAGGTTTCATCAAAGGTGGAAACATCGAATGGCAATGGCTTTCCGACCATGCGGGAGCGGGTGCAGTAGCGGCAGTAGGTGGAGCAGAAGGTGGTGGCGAGGAATAGCACTTTGTCGGGATAGGTATGAATCAGGTGGGGGGTGGCGCGGTGATCTTCCTCGCCGAGTGGATCGGCCAGCTCGCCGGTTCCAATGCATTTTTCCGCCTCGGTTGGGATGACGGTTCGTCTCAGGGCGTTGCTTTTTAGCAACGAGGCATAGTGGGGCGTAATGGCGAAGGAGAGCGGAATTTCCCCGTCGAAGGAGGCCCGCTCCGCGGCGGTTAAATCGATGTAGTGTGCGAGTTGTTCTCGGGAGGATATGCGGTTGGCAATTTGCCATTTCCAATCGTTGGAATTATTTTGCATCTAGATTTAGCCTTCGTAGATCCGCGAAAAACGCGGAGTTTTAACCCTTCATATACTCAGCAACTCTGCGGCTCGGCGAGAAATCAAACTGAAATCTAGCCGATTGTTGACATGAGTTAATTGGTCTGCATTATACGCGTATGTCTACAAATGAAAAACAGATTGATGCGCAATTAAATATGGTAAAGCTGGCCATGGCCAGCACACTTAAAGAAACGAGTCTTTCCAAACTTCTTCCAGGCAACCAGAGTCTATTGGGGAGTGGAAAAATGCTCCGCTCGCGGCTGACCTTGGCCTTGGGCAATGCGAATGGCATTCCCGAAGAAGAGCTGATCCATGCGGGAGCAGCGGTGGACATGATTCATGGAGCCAGCCTTTTGCACGACGATGTGATTGATGGCGGGATGATTCGCCGGGGCGCTCCTACGTTCTGGAAAAAATATGGAATAAACGGGGCAATCCTTTTTGGGGATGTGCTGATGTTCAAGGCGCTGGCCCTCTTGGTTGCGGTTAAACGCGAGGATCTGCTGAGCGAATTGATTGACCGGACGGGCGAGGTTTGCCGTTCGGAAGTGGAACAGGAATTGATTCTGCGCGGAACGCCGGGCACGTGGGAAGAATGCGAATTGGTCGGACGCTATAAAACCGGTTCGCTGTTCGCGTTTGCTGCTGTGGCGGGAGGCGACCGAACTGCGGATCAAGCCAAAGCCCTGCGCGAAGCGGGCTATATTCTGGGCACGGCCTATCAGCTGGCTGACGATGTGTTGGATGCCTCGGGCAACGAAGCGGTTTCTGGAAAAACACTGGGCACCGATCATCAGCGCGGAAAAACCACTGCCATTACGGCCACCCAAAATGCGCCGGCCGATCCAGTCGACTACATTTACGGTCTATTGGAAGCCTCTACGGCCCTGCTGGTTGCTTGGCCAGAAATACACGGAGCATGGAATACGTTTTTAAACGTGACAATGAAACCCGTGTTAAGTAAACATCTCGCCGCAGGTTGAGTCTAATTATACATTTAATCAATGATGAGTAACTTTATAACAATTTATCCTTTTAACGGCAGAATTGAATCGGTATAGAGTTATCCATTAGTAGTTCAGCGCTCTTTTCTGAGCCTGTATGCTGCCGATTAGAGTGCATACAGCACAGATTAAGACCCTTAATCAGAAGATAGGTTGACTGAACTGCCAATAGGAAATACTGCTTTTCAGCATTTTAGATAGCAGCTTTTTTAGACATGAAATCCGAGGAGTGAAAATAGCGTGGCTAACTTCAAAATAAAAAAAGGCTTCGACGTTAAGGTAATCGGGAAACCGAAATCCGACGTGGAAGAATATGCGAGCCAGCAGCTTTTCGCGGTCTACCCTTCCGAGTTTGAAGGGTTGAAGCTTCGCCTTAAGATTAAGGCGGGCGATTCCGTGAAGCGCGGCGACGTGTTGTTCGAAAACAAAAAGAACGAGAAGATGCTCTTCCGTTCACCCTGTTGCGGCACGATTAAGGCAGTTAACCTGGGCGCTCGCCGCTTTCCGGTTGAAATCCTGATCGAAAAAGCAGCGGAGGAAGAAAGCGTTACCTTTGAGACCTACACCCGCGACAGCGTGGGCCAGCTCTCACGAGAACAGGTGGCCGATCATCTGCTGAACACCGGTCTTTGGCCGCTGGTCAAGCAACGTCCCTTTAACAAGATTGCCGATCCGGATACCGTGCCGAAAGCGGTCTTTATTAATGCCGCAAACTCCGCTCCTTTTCAGGCGGATTTTAGTGTGGTTCTGAAAGGCGATGAAGAGGCCTTCCAAATCGGCATTAATGCTCTGGCAAAACTGACGAAAGGCAAGGTTCACCTTTGCACGTCCGCAGGCACGAACCTTCCAGACGTTGACCAGGTGGAGA
The DNA here is from genome assembly GCA_037132875.1 of Pontiella sp. Classification (GTDB taxonomy): domain Bacteria; phylum Verrucomicrobiota; class Kiritimatiellia; order Kiritimatiellales; family Pontiellaceae; genus Pontiella. The sequence continues at coordinate 5,103 of JBAHZU010000149.1, read as the reverse complement.
GCCACACGTTTTCTGGCAAGCATCCCTCTGGAAACACTAGCACGCACATTAACCGCATCAGCCCGATCCAACCGAACGACACGGTTTATACCGTGACGGCTCAGGATGTGATTCTGATCGGCAAGCTCTTCGCGACGGGCGAACTACCCCGCACGAAAATTATTGCGCTGGCTGGCCCGGCCATTAAAGAAGCGTGTCGGAAGTACTATAAGGTACAGGTTGGTGCTTCGTTGCAACCGTTGCTGAGCAAAGCCATCGAAGGCGAAGAAGTCCGGATTATTAACGGAAACATTCTCTGGGGCGATCCATTGACTGCCGAGACCTGCACGCCGTACTACGGCTCAGAAATCTTTGTGCTTGAAGAAGACCGTTCGCGCCATCTGTTGGGTTGGACGCTGCCGGGACTGTTCCAATACAGCTCGCACCGGGTGAATCTCTCTACGCTAGTGAGTCGGGGGCGGGATTGGAAACTGGGAACCAGCATGAACGGAAGTCTCCGCGCCATGGTGGTGACCGGCTGGATGGACAAATCGCAGCCCTTGAACATTATGACGGACTTTCTCATCCGGGCGGCGCTTGCGCATGACACCGACGAAATGGTCCAACTGGGCATCCTTGAAACCGATCCGGAAGATTTTGCCCTGGCTTCGTTTATTGACCCGCATAAGACCGACGTCTGCGGCATCATCAAACGCGGACTGGAAGAGATCGAGGAGGAAGGAATTTAATGAAAGCTTTATTCGATTTTATGGATAAGAACATCGCCCCGCTTTTTGAAAAAGGTGGCAAACTCGAGCGGCTTTATCCGCTTTGGGAAGCGGGCGACACGTTTAACCGCACCCCGGCGGATGTAACTCCGGGTGCTCCACATGTGCGAGACTCCATCGACCAGAAACGGCTGATGATCTTCGTGGTCTACGCGCTGCTTCCCTGCATCCTGTTTGGAATTTGGAATGCGGGCAACCAGTTCAACCTGAACAATGGCGTTGCAGATGCCACGCTCATGACCGACATCCTGCGCGGTGCCTCGATGGTCCTTCCGATCATCTTTGTTTCGTATGCGATTGGAGGGGTCTGGGAAGTTCTATTCGCCGTGGTCCGACGACACGAGATCAACGAAGGCTTCCTGGTAACCGGTATGCTGTTCCCGCTGATTCTGCCGCCAACGCTCCCGCTTTGGCAGGTGGCAATTGGCGTCTCGTTCGGGATCGTGATTGGCAAAGAAATCTTCGGGGGCGTTGGCTACAACATCCTCAACCCCGCACTGACCGCCCGTGCGTTCCTCTTCTTCGCGTATCCCGCGCAGATTTCGGGCGACAAGGTTTGGGTGGGCACTGCACATACCGCATTTGACAACAACCCGATCTTCGGAACGGTTGCTGAAAATGTGGATGGCGTAACCATGGCCACTCCGCTGGCCGTTGCTGCGGCGGTGGAAAAAGGAGGCGATGCCATCAAGGCGATGGCCGAAGAAGGCTTTACGTTGTTCAATATGACGGTAGGCAATATTCCAGGGTGCATTGGCTCCACATCGGCCATTGCCATACTCTTGGGAATGATCTTCCTTTTGATCACGGGCATTGCCTCTTGGCGTGTCATCCTCTCCGGCATTATTGGATGCGCGGCGATGGGCATTCTCTTTAATGTGCTCCCGCTCGACAATCCGTTTGCATCCCTACCCTTTGTGTACCACATCGTGATGGGCGGCTTCCTGTTCGGCATCGTCTTTATGGCGACAGACCCGGTTTCGGCCGCGGCCACGAATACGGGCAAATATATTTACGGCTTCTTGATTGGTGCGCTCACCGTGCTGATTCGTGTGGCCAACCCGGCGTATCCAGAAGGGGCCATGCTGGCGATCCTGTTCATGAACGTGATGGCTCCGCTGATCGACCACTTCGTGGTTCAGGGACACATCAAGAAACGTACGGCTTATGCGAGGGCTTTGAACAATGCGTGAAGATACTAGAACATTTATTTTTGCAGGCGTTACCTGCCTCGTGGTCAGCTTGCTGCTCTCGGTTACGGCATCCGTGCTGAAACCTGCTCAGCAGGCGAATGAAGCCTACGATGTGAAACGAAACATCGTTAAAGCGTTCGGCGTTGATATTAGCTCCATGGACCGTCCCGGCATTGAAGCCACGTTCGAAAAGCACGTGACGGAACAGAAAGCCGGCGAACTGCCGATTTTCACCTGGACCGATGAAGGAGCGGATAAAGCATCAAAATATGCGTTTCCCATCTCTGGAAAAGGCCTTTGGAGCATGATGTATGGCTACCTTTCGCTCGAAGCAGACTTGGAAACCATTGCGGGGATCAGCTTCTACAAGCACGGGGAAACCCCGGGCTTGGGTGCTGAAATCGAAAAGCCGTGGTTCCTGACTCAGTTCACGGGCAAGACGCTTTATAAAGCCGGGGCTGCAGTGGATTTCTTGGTTGTTAAACCAGGCGTTCCGCTGACCGACACATCGGTGGATGGAATCTCGGGGGCAACGCTCACTGCTAAAGGCGTTCAAGCGCTCATCCAGAAAGATGCGGCGGCCTATGCGGAATACTTTAAATCAATTAAGGGGAACTAATCATGGCTTCTGCTGCTAAGAAACTATTGATGGATCCGTTTTCGGATAACAATCCGATTACCATCCAGGTACTCGGCATCTGCTCCGCACTTGCGGTAACGGTGAAAGTGGACACGGCCATTGTGATGACGCTCGCGCTGACTGCGGTGGTGAGTCTTTCCAACGTGGTCATCTCGATGATGCGTAATATCATTCCGCCAGGCATCCGCATGATTGTGGAAATGGCGGTCATTGCCTCGTTGGTAATTATTGCCGACCAGCTACTTCGGGCCTTCCTCTTCGATATCAGTAAACAGCTCAGCGTATTTGTGGGGCTGATTATTACCAACTGTATCGTAATGGGTCGTGCGGAAGCCTTTGCCCTGCAGAACCCACCGAAGGAATCGCTTCTCGACGGGATCGGCAACGGTCTGGGATACGGGATCGTGTTGATTGTGGTGGCGGCCATTCGAGAACTCCTCGGATTCGGCACGTTGCTCAACTTCCAGATTATGCCCGAAAACTTCACCGGCAATGGACTGGTTCTGCTCGCCCCGGGCGCCTTCATTATTCTCGGACTGCTGATCTGGGCTCAGCGCACCGTTAGCAAGTACGTAGAGGAATAAATTATGGATCTTTTAAGTTTAGCCATTAAGGCCATCTTCGTTGAAAACATCCTGCTGGCCTTCTTTTTGGGCATGTGCTCCTTCTTGGCCTGTTCCAAGAAGGTCGACACGGCCATCGGCCTCGGATTCGCCGTGATCTTCGTTTTGACGATCACCCTACCGGCCAACTGGGCCATTCACCACTTCCTGCTCCGTGAAGGAGCCTTGGCGTGGGTGAATCCCAGATTTGTCGACTTGGACCTGAGCTTCCTGAACTTTATCTGCTTCATTGCAACGATTGCCTCCATGGTACAGCTCGTTGAGATGATCCTCGATAAATTTTTTCCAGCGCTCTACCACGCCCTCGGTATTTTCCTACCGCTGATTACCGTGAACTGCGCGATCCTCGGTGGATCCCTCTTTATGGTGGAACGGGAATACGGCGCCGCAGAATCGGCCGTCTTCGGCTTCTCCTCCGGGATCGGTTGGTTGCTCGCCATTGCCGCCATGGCCGCCATTCGCAAGAAGTTGCGCTATTCGCACCTGCCGGACGGTCTGAAAGGGCTGGGAATCACGATGATCATGACGGGTCTGATGGCGATGGCCTTCATGTGCTTCTCGGGAATCAATCTGTAACCTCAATTGAGAAACAACTCTTATGGATAACGTAACTTATATTGTTTCAAGCGTCGTCGTCTTCAGCGCCGTGATCATGTTCTTGGTCTCCTTGCTGTTGATTGCGGCCAAGAAGCTGGTTCCTCAGGGACTTGCGAAACTCGACATTAACGAGGGAAACCGTCAGATCGAAGTCAAGCCAGGCGCATCCCTGCTCACGGCCCTGGCCAACGAGAAGATCTTCCTGCCTTCCGCCTGTGGCGGAGGCGGCACCTGCGCCATGTGCAAGTGCAAAGTACTCGAAGGAGGCGGCGAATTGCTACCCACAGAAGCCGGTCAGGTGACTAAAGCCGAAGCCAAAGAAGGCGTTCGACTGGCGTGCCAGCTCAAGGTGAAAGAAGACATGAAGCTCGATATCGAGCCTGAAATCCTCGACATCAAAAAATACGAGTGCACCGTGCGTTCGAACGACAACGTGGCCACGTTCATTAAAGAGCTTGTGGTTGAGTTGCCGGATGGCGAAAAACTCGACTTCCGTGCGGGGGGCTATATTCAGATCGACGTTCCAGCCTATAAAGGCTTAGCCTATAAAAACTTTGATATCGGCGACGAATACAAAGGCGATTGGGATAAGTTTAAGGTTTGGGACAACGAAGCGAATAATGAAGAGCCGTGCTACCGCGCGTATTCGATGGCCAACTTCCCGCTCGAAGACGACATCATCATGCTCAACATTCGCATCTGTTCGCCGCCGCCAGGCACCAGCTATCCGCCAGGCATCTGCTCCAGTTATGTATTTAACCTGAAGCCCGGCGACAAAATCACCATCTCCGGTCCCTACGGCGAATTTTTTGCCCAGGAAACGGAACGTGAAATGTGTTTCATTGGCGGGGGTGCGGGTATGGCTCCAATGCGCTCGCACATCTACGACCAGCTCAAACGAATTGGTAGCAAACGCCGGATCACCTTCTGGTATGGCGGGCGTTCATTGACCGAGCTGTTCTATATGGACGAATTCCGTGCGCTCGAAAAAGAGTTCCCGAACTTCACCCTGCACATCGCGCTGAGCGATCCGCTGCCGGAAGATAACTGGGAAGGCTTAACCGGATTCATTCATAATGTCGTACTCAATGAATACCTCGACAAACATGAAGATCCCGCCGAGATCGAATACTACCTCTGCGGACCGCCTATCATGCTTAAATGCGTGAAGGATATGACGTATGATCTTGGGGTTGAACCCGAAATGGTTCTGGCCGACGACTTCGGCATCTAAGATCATCCTTCCTTGAAAAGCCCGGCACCCGCCGGGCTTTTTTTTGGGT
>JBAHZU010000131.1:0-18269 GCA_037132875.1 Pontiella sp. | reverse complement strand
TGTTGGCGGAGCGGTCAGTTGAACATTATACGAATCATATCGCGGAGGCAGAATCGATTTTGGTGCAGGTGCGCAAGGCGCATGAGTATGCCAAGGGGATTCCAGATAATGAGATGACGGTTGCGCAATGGGAACTGGTGGCTGATCCGTCGGGCGGCGGAATTGTTGGGTATATTGGGGACTGGAAAGAAGTCGGACAATTTGCCGAGTTCGAGGTGGAGGAGTCGCTTCCGATGCTTGGAAAGCAGTTCGATGAACTGATTGCGTTGGAAGCGGCGAAACTGAAGAAATGATTTTTTAGCCATGACCGCACAAAAGGTAATGTGAGTTCGTAACCATTTTTTGGTTACCATTAATTTAGAAGGGGCAATTGAATGCAGGATTTGGTGAAGGATATTTTTAAGCGTTGTGAGTTGGCTGCGAAGGATTTGGTGAAAGAAGAGGCGGAGGAATTTCTGAAGGAAGGAAAGGCTTTCGGTGAAACCATTTCAGGCGATCTGGTAAAATGGACGGCGGCTTATCAGGCTGGCAAGATTGATGAGTCCGGGTTAAAGCGGTTGATGAAGCGTAAGCGGACGACATTAAAGGTTCGGGGATTGAAGCAGGCAGGCATTGCTGAAATTCGTCTGGAGCAGTTGCAAAATCAGATGTTGGAAATTGTGGTCAGCTCTATTTCGGCGGCGGTTTAGGGTAAGGGAAATAGGGCGGTTCGATAATCTAAGGGGCAAGGAATCAGCGTGAAGGAGAAAAATGTCATTAATATCAGGTGTCCTCATTGTTTTGAGGACACTGCTTTTGCCTCTGCGAAGGAGCCAAAGTGTAAGCATTGCAAGAAAACGCTCATAAATGCACGGTACATAAAACCGTTTGCGAAGGGTGCGACTATTTTTATTACAGCTCTCGCTACCCAATCGAACGGTATAGAATAAACGCCATCCCAATTTCAATTGATGACATTTTTAATGTCGGCACTTAAATGCCGAAAGAGACGGTAGAGCGGATATAGGAATCCCCAAAGTAGCTAGCCACCCACTCTGGGCAATGTGCGAGCCACTTTTTAGAAGAGGTCGTATCCCGCAGTTTCTTTCTCGTCCGGGCTGGTGCGACAGTTCTGTTCTTGTATTGAAGATCCACAGTTAGCCGCTCATCGGGATTAAGCTCGGAGCTGGAGCTTGGCGGCAAGCTCGATACGATGCAGAGTATTTTCGAAAAAATATCCTTTTAGTCAGCATCATGCAGGCTACATTCTATAATGTTTACAATCCAAAGCAATGCGCTGCGCCGAAAGGGGTAACGAGCGGCCTCGGACGGGCCTTACCCCGAGGCCATAACATGATCCAATCACCCAGTGCGTCTTGCTACGCTCGCGGCGGGCACTCACCAAAAAAGAATCCTCCCCGCGGAGCTGATGAAATTGGGCATCGGTCCATTCCGAGGGCACAGCAGACACAAGGAGTCGAATACAAGCGCTAAACGTAGAAAGAAGATGATAGAGCGCCGACAACTGTGTGGCGATGTGGAAAGAACACAAACTGCCAACTGCGCAGCGGGGAACTGTATTGCGATTTGGGGGTACCTATTCGGCTTTATTTTGCTGAAATTCAGGGAAGCAACATGGCTTCTGGCCAGACGATATATCTTCCATGGCGCGCATGAGTTTTGTAGATTCCGCCGGACTGCTCCCCCTCTTTTATCAGCGTCCAGACCTCATCAACCCGAATAATAAAACCGGCCTTTCCATGCCCATGCTCCAGTCCTCGTTTGTAGTGAATTGAAGAAAGATTCATTCTGGCATGGGGCACTAGATTTCCAAACTGGGCATTTTGATTTACAGTCTACCACCCCGTTCGATTGGGTAGGTTGGTAGCTGTTTGATTGTATGATACTTTCTTCGGATCTATAGATAAGTTTTGTTTCAGGGGTGTGTCGAGCCAGTGATGAGGCCAAGGGGCTGATTGATCTCGTTGGATGCGTAAGGTTGCTGAGCGGGGTATTGTCTTATTGGGAAAATAAGGCATGTGCAAAGCAATACGATTAAGAAAAGGATTTTGAATGTTTTGTGGATGGAAAATAGTGCTTGCAGCGACCGTATTGTGCACCTATGCGCAGGCGTATGATGATGTGGAAATCTTTCTGGAAGAGAAAGGGGTTAAAATTAATCGCTTCTTTTATGACTTTAAATCACCTTCCGCATCTCGAAAATTTATGAGGAATGGTTGGGCCAAGACGCTGCTGGAGGAGTACGGCTTCAGCGGTATTCGTACCTCAATCTATGGCACTGGGAAAAAACCGGCCCATCCCGAACCGGGCGTGGTGCTTGATGAATATTATAAAAACGAAACACGCGGTCTGAAGCTGGCTAAAAAGATCAAGCCCGATGTGTTGATCTTTGCGAGTAAGAAGCTTGAAAATGTCAAGTCATTTCCGTCCTGGACGAAAGATTATAACGGGGTTATTCCCGAAAAATACGCGATCCTGCTTATTGATTATTTGAAATATATGAAGGATGAAGGACTGGAAGTTGATATTCTAGGTATTGATAATGAGCGCGCATTCAATGAGGGCAATATTATGCCGGAAACCCATCGGGATATTGTTTTTGAACTCCGCCGGTTGACCGCAGAGCGTGGACTGAAAATGCCAAAAATTATCGGGCCGGAAGATTATGCCATGGGCCGTAATAACTGGATGAAGATCTATGCTGAGCTGAAGAGCGATACTCTAGATATTTTCGGGGGTCATTATTATACCCGCGTTCGGCCATTAAAAAGGTTGAAGTCGGATTTGGCTTATGCTGGAGATCTGGAAAAATGGCATACAGAACTGCATTGGGACAACCACGGCGACTCCTCGGGAAGTACACATTCCATGGAGACGGCCGCCTATTCCTTTATGGCGCTGTGGGATTGCGTGGATAACGGAATGAATGGATTCTCATGGTGGGATTTTAATCCTAAAAAAATGCGCAGGGATCACCTGATGCATGCCGCCAGCGTGCCACTTATCAACGCTTGGCCGGTCAAGGTGCAGGATCCCGACGGGTCCGAAACGTTGGATGTGAATGAACTGCATACTCGTGCTTTTCTGCAGGGGGATACGTTGACGATCTATGCCGTCAACTTTAATGCAGAGGAAGAGTGGCGTAATCTCCGCTTTAAACTCGCGACCGGCCACATTATTGGATCGGTTCAGAGTCGCCTGTGGTCGGACGATGCTCCGCCGGAAGGGAACAGCGGAACGATCAAACCTTTTGCTGGGAAATTTTTCAAGGCTGATATTGCGCCGGGAACCATCAACATATTTACCTGTAAAATTAAACCGTAAGAGCAATGTATTATGTTTAAAAATCAAAAAAAACACGTTTTACAAAAACATGCGAAATCAAGCGCGGCGCTGATCAGCTTGGGTATTCATGCCATCCTGATTATTGCGGCGATCTCTTTCGTGGCGGTTACCGTGATTCAGAAGGACGAGAAGGTCTTTGAGGCCAAGCCGGTGAACCGGCCGAAGATGAAGTTGAAGAAACTTCAGGTTCCAGTGAACATTAAGAAGAAAAGAACTACGAAGCCTAAATTGCGTCAACGCATTGTGGTTACAAAGACGATACAGACCCCGGATATTAAAATGCCCGAGATTACCGGGATAAAAGGCGGTATGGGGTCCGTGAGCAGTGGTGATGGCGGAAGTGGAATTGGATTTTCGATGCCAGAAATCGATTTTTTCGGAGTAAAGGGCAAGGGGGAAAAGGTCGTGTTCATTGTTCACTTTGGCCCGGCGACCATCGGTAAAAATTCGTACCAGCGGATGACCGGCTATACGATTCGTAAGCGTCTGGAGGATTTGATTAATGAACTGCCCAGTGTTGCCCTGTTTAATGTTGCTGCCTATTGGGCGAATGATACGGTTGCCCTTGCTCCGACAATGATGTTGGCCACGCCGGGGAATAAGCAAATGGTCAAGGATTGGATGGCCCCAGTTAATCCTTTGAAGGGAAACTATGATCATTGTTTCAACTGGAAGAATGCAAAAGGGAAAGTGAGCCGGGCCAGATCCCAATATCCGCAGAAAATTACCGGTTTGCCGTTTTATTCTCCAAAATGGGTTTTCCCGTATGAAGTGCCGAATCAGATCAATAATAAATATTTAGGCGACAATAAAAAGTTCATGCATTGGAGTCGGGGCGTGACCTGGGCACTGCAGACGCAGAAGCCGGACACCATCTTTATTCTGACAACCAACTATATCGATGCGTGGGGGGGGGGGGGGGGAAGGGGGCGCCCTTAAAACTGGCGGCGGCCTATAAAAAAATGATACGCGATGTCTATGGACTAGACAAGAATCGCTGGCCCACCTTGAATGTAGTTGTCCTGCAGCATGGTAATGCGAATCCCAATACCATTCTTAAATCACAATTCGGACCGATAATAAGTGCATTCCGAGGCGATGGTTCTGTCATACGTGATATTTCCGAATACATGACGGAAGAAGAACAGGAAATGTACGAAGAGTTCAGGAGCTTGTACAAATGATAATGATAACGAAGAGTCTTTTCAGAAATATTAGCCTGTTCTATTTATTTCCGGGATACATCTTTCTCGAGTTGCAGGTACGGTGGGGATCGCTCCGGAACAGCGCGGTGTATTTATCACCGACCGGGGCGATGACTTCACGAATGTTGCCGTCATTAACGGTCGATCGAATTCTTGTGCCGCGGATTTTTATATCGAGGACCGGATGAGTGTCCTGCGAGCCCCAATCTGGGGCAGTGCGTTGGTGCCTGCATCGCTCGGCAATAAGGACGGGAGTATCGTAAAAATGTCGCCAATGGGATGGGTTTTTCGCTGAGCTACGGTACGTAGTTTATTCTAGATGTAAGTCCGTGGTGCATGGAGTTTTCGATGGAAACTTCTGTTGAGCCGGTCAGGGTTTTGGATTAAAAATGAAGGGGTTTCTCTAATGAAGGGTTCGGGTTTGAGGATGATCATCACCGGGATCGTGCTGTGTGGGTGTTTGTACGGAGCGCGGGCGGATACGCGCTTGGATAACGCGTTCCGTATTCAGAAAGAAATAGATCAATTCGAAACAAACCCTTCCCTGATTAAAGAGGCATTCGAACTGGTCGAAGAGTTTGAGTCCGAGGTGGGTCCGCTATTCCTGACTCAGAAAACGAGGAATGGGTTTTCCCGAAAGCCCAACGAAAAGCTGGCGCTGGAACAGGCGTTGTTTGCTATTCAGCAGGGATTGATGGACCACGCCTATACTGCCGAAAATCTAAAGAAGTACCGGACCCTTTTTGAAGGCGCCCAATTTAAAACGGCGGCCTATTTCCCCGGGCCGGTTGATCCTCCGAAAGATCCAAAGCAGATTCATTCGGTGGAAGTGAATGGTTCGCAGCCCCCCGCTTTTGGAAGTCCTGTGGCCGGGCGTGAGAATTCGGCCCGTCGGCCCACGGGTTGTTATCTCGCTCCAGGTTGCGTGGCCGAGATTGCGGTGCCAGCCGCACTGGTGAACCAGGGCTATTCCATTCGAGTGGGTGCGCACTCTTGGGATTTAGTGAAAAAGAAAACCATCAAACGGTTGGATCGGGTGTCTCTCGTTTTTCCCATCACGGAAACGCGCACGCTGATCGCCCATCCACTGGGCGGCGGAATTTATATTGAAGTGCCGTATGAAGCGGATGCGGGCGTGGTCACGATTCAACTCCGGAATGTGGTGCGGTCCCCCTTTTTCTCCGCGCGTAGTTTTGACAAAATGACGTCCAATGATTGGAAAAAAGAACGGATGCTGGATGCCCCATGGGCCGATTTTGAATCCGATAAATTTATGATGCAAGTGCCGTCGGCATGGATCCGGGATCTGGACGATCCGGAAACCCTGATGGCCGATTGGGATAAAGCAATGGATGCTATATCCGAACTATTTGGTCATCCCCTTAATCGATCAAAACAGGTGCTTTATATGCAGGTAGACGTGATCATGCGCGGCAGTGCAAATTTCCCAGGTTACCCGCAGTCGAATAATCCATATCAGGCACATCATCCGGAACAATGTCGGCATAAATGGATGATCGAAGGCCCGCAGAACGGTACCGCAACCGCGTTCCACGAAGTGGGGCATTCGGAGTTCATCTCTAAATTTAGGGGCGAAGTCGAAGCGCTGGTCAACCTGCCCTATGTTGCGGTTCAAAACCGAATGTTCGGGATAAGCCTCGACCAGGCCTTCGGTGGATCCCGGCCCGGCTTTAAACACCTGACGTTGGATGAAGTTGCGGTGATGTGGATGGTCACGGAAAATTTCCGCAAGGGAAAGGAGATGAACTATACGAATCGCCCCGGGGATGAAATGAAGTATCAGCACCGCGGCTACGGAAAGTATGTTGAAATTGCCAACCTCTTCGGCTGGGATGCGCTCAGCCGTTTTTGGCGAATGGATCATGAGAACTATGAAGACGGCGATAAGGTGCCGCAGAACAGAGACCCCGTGGATGATCGCATCCTGCGTCTGTCAATGGCCGCCGGCGCGGACCTGCGCCCGCTGATCCATTTCTGGGGCATTCAGCCCGAACATCCAAAGGCCCTAGAAAACGCGATCAACAAAGCCGGCCTCAATCCCTCGCCTGATATCTTCCAACGTTTGGAAGAGTATAAAACCGTGATTCCCAGGAACAATGAGGAGTTCCGGGCACACAGCAAACGCGTCTATCCAAGAGGTATAAAGAACATAAAAAGCCCTCGCTATGGCCCCGGATGGTATCAAGCGCAGTTGACCGAATACTCCGAAGCCGATGGCAAAGCTGCCCACGCGGCACTTCAGGAGATTATGGAGCTCTATTTTTCAAAGGAATGAACATGAGGTTGAATATATCTATTATTTTCATACTTGTTGCCGCAGTCGCACACGCTGAGCGCCCAAATTTTCTATTTATTCTGGTTGATGATCTTGGCATTCAAGATTTGGGTGTTGAGGGTAGCACGTTTTATGAAACGCCCCATATTGATGCGCTGGCTCGTTCCGGTATGCGGTTTGAAAATGGTTATGCGGCCTGTCAGGTATGTAGTCCGTCACGAGCAAGTATTCTGCTGGGAAAGGCGCCGCCGCGCCATGGTATAACGCAGTGGATTGGTGATCGGTCTGGCCTTGCCTATAACCGGGGTGATCCGGTCATGCCGACGGAATATGTGCACAGTTTGCCTACGGCGGAGATCACGCTGGCTGAAGCACTGCGGGCGGGAGGATATCGCACCTTTTTCGCCGGGAAATGGCATCTGGGCGCTCAAGGTTCCTGGCCGGAGGATCATGGGTTTGATGTTAACATAGGCGGCTGGGAGCCCGGTTCGCCCAAGGGGGGGTATTTTTCGCCGTGGATCAATCCTCGCCTTGAAAAGGGTCCGGATGGCGAATCGCTTACGCTGCGCCTCGCGGAAGAAACCGCGGCATTTATTGAATTAAATCAGGATAAACCCTTTCTGGCTTATCTGTCGTTCTACGCGGTGCATGGACCTCTCCAAACGTCTGACAAGCTGTGGAAAAAATATCAGAAGAAAGCGGATGCGCAGGGCCTGATTGAAACGGATATCCGTTTTAAATTTGACCGAAGGCTACCGGTGCGGCAGGTGCAGGACCATCCGGTGTATGCCGGCATGATGGAGACGCTGGATGATGCCGTGGGTATTGTGATGGATAAGCTCAGGGCAACGGGTCTTGATGAAAATACAGTAGTCATTTTTACCAGCGATAACGGCGGGGTTTCTTCGGGCGATGGGTACTCAACGTCGCTGCTTCCTTTCCGCGGCGGAAAGGGCCGTCAGTGGGAAGGCGGTATCCGAGTGCCCTATTATATCGCCGTACCGGGCATTACCAAATCGGGATCGGTGACGCAGGTTCCTGCCATTGGAATGGATTTTTATCCGACCATGCTAGAACTGGCCGGGTTACCGCAGTTGCCGGAACAGCATGTTGATGGGGTCAGTCTGGTACCGGTGCTTAAAGGGGATGAAATTGCGAAACGCGACCTCTATTGGCACTACCCGCATTATGGGAATCAAGGAGGCGAACCGTCATCCATGATCCGTTCCGGAGATTGGAAACTGATTGTTTACCACGAAGACGGGCGGCAGGAACTTTACAACCTCGTCGACGATATCGGGGAGCAGCATGACCTCGTATCTCAGCATCCGGAAAAGGCTGCTGATATGAAGCAAAATCTGGATCAATGGCTGACAGCAACCGGTGCGATTTTTCCGGAACCTGATCCTCGTTATTCAGAAGAAAAATTTACGGCCAAGCTGGAGAAGGCCCGCACAAAAAAAATGCAGCGCTTGGAAAAATCGCATGTTAATTTTTTGAATCCGAACTGGAAACCCAATGGCGATTGGTGGGGTAGTGCACCAAGAGGAGCGGCGGAATGAACTTTAGTTCGGCTAGGATTGATTATTTCCTGATGATGGAGGGCCGCCATCCTCAGCCTCCATCCCGAAGAACGGGGCCGTTTTCGCTGAGCAGAATGCGGCCAATGAGGATATTTTTATTCGATACAGTCCCTCAAATGACGAAGAAATGGACTGGGGGACCGAATTTTAATGCCCGATCTATCTGCTTTTGCAACGCATTAATTGGCGCATTTGTGGGATGGACCATAGCGCGCGAGATTACTAATTTTAATGCAGACGGTCATTTTGACGATATAGAAAAACGATGGGGCCCATTGTCCTTTTCGGTGCGAAGGATGAATTTATTGCCGGGGAATATAAGCGCCGGATGGGGAAATGGGAGGGAACTGAGACTTGTATGAAGGTCTGGGCCACGGATTTTTTAGCAACAAAAATAAGTACACTGAAGCCGTTCCTGAAATGAATCACTTTCAGGAATCATGGGTTCCTTGAGCGGCGAATTGATCCTGTAAGGAGAAGAATAAATGATTAAAAGATATATAGCCACGATGGTCCTGATAGCACTGGCGGGTGCGGTATCTGCGAGCGACTCTAAGAAAGCGAAGCCGGATGAACGTGTGGTTTACAAAACGGCCGGCAATGCGACGCTCAAACTGCATATTTTCAAACCGGAAGGCCATAAGAGTTCGGATAAACGCCCAGCTATTATTTTCTTTTTCGGTGGTGGCTGGGTCAGCGGTTCCCCAAGCCAATTTTACCGTCAGTGCGACGATCTCGCCTCGCGCGGTATGGTGGCTATCTCCGCGGAGTATCGGGTGAAATCCCGTCATGAAACGACTCCGAAAGAGTGCGTGATGGACGGAAAATCGGCGATTCGTTGGGTTCGTGAGCACGCCAAGGAATTGGGCATCGATCCGAATAAACTTGCCGCGGGCGGCGGCTCCGCAGGCGGACATGTAGCGGCCGCTGCCGCGATGGTTGATGACTTTGAGGATACCTCCGATAATCGGCGGATTAGCTGTCGCCCCGATGCGCTGGTGCTGTTCAATCCGGTCTACGATAACGGCCCGGGTGGCTATGGACACAACAAGGTGAAGGGATACTGGGAAGAGATTTCGCCCATGCACAATATCAGCAGGGAAACGCCGCCGACCATCGTCTTCTTGGGTACGAAAGATAAATTCGTTTCTGTTAAAACGGCTGAGGAGTACAAACGTCGGATGGAAAAAAAGGGAAGGCGTTGCGACCTGCATCTGTATGAAGGACAGGGTCATGGATTTTTTAATAACAAAAATAATTACACCCAAACTTTTATTGAAATGGATCGTTTTTTGGAATCCTTGGGTTTCCTGACCGGTGAACCGACCCTGTAAGGATATGAATGATTAGACGATATAGAGCAGTGATTTTCCTGATGGTGCTGGCGAGTGCGGCCGCGGCCCGCGACGTGAGTGATTTTAACAACGACTGGCGTTTTGCACGTTTTGGCACGATGCCGGATGGGTCGAAAAAGTCTGAGCCGCAGAGGCTTGAAGCTGTTTCCGTGGACGATTCTGGCTGGCGCGAGTTGAACCTTCCGCACGATTGGGCGATTGAAGGACCGTTCCGTATGGAGCTTTCGGGCCGCACCGGAAAATTGCCTTATGAAGGAATTGGATGGTATCGGAAATCATTTGAGGTCCCAAAATCCGATGCCGGGAAAAAGATCTTCTTAGATATTGACGGCGCAATGAGCCGGTCGAAGGTTTATATCAACGGGCAGCTTGCAGGGGAATGGCCCTACGGCTACAGCTCGTTCCGGATGGAATTGACGGACCATATTCAATTCGGCAGAGAGAATGTGGTGGCGGTTCGACTGGATAATAAAGGAGAATCTTCACGTTGGTATCCGGGCGGTGGCATTTACCGCAATGTACGACTGGTGAAAACGGAACCAGTGCATGTGGCGCACTGGGGCGTGAGCATCACGACGCCGGAGGTTAACGGGGATGAGGCGATCGTTGCCGTTGAAACAAAAGTGGATGGTGCATCCACGTTGACCGCAGTGAAACATGAAGTTCGGGAGATAGGTTCCGACCGTGTCATTGCAACGGGAGAGGGCATTCGTTGTCGAATTTCGATTAAATTCCCGAAACGCTGGAATCTTGAATCCCCGAATCTCTATGTGCTGAAGACGATGATTTCAGAAAAGGGCCACGTGCTGGATGTGGTAGAAAATAAATTTGGCATTCGAACCATTGAGTTTACGGCCGATCGCGGATTTCTGCTGAATGGTAAGCGGGTGCAGATGAACGGGGTCTGTATGCATCACGACCTAGGGCCACTGGGCGCGGCGCTGAATCTCCGAGCCCTAGAGCGTCAGCTAGAGATTCTGAAAGAGATGGGATGTAATGCCATTCGGACATCACATAATCCGCCGGCGCCGGAATTGCTAATGCTGTGTGACCGTATGGGTATCTTGCTTCAGATTGAGGCATTCGACTGCTGGGCTACGGGCAAGACGCTGAACGATTACTCAAATTTTTTCCAAGAATGGAATGAACGGGATCTGAAATCTATGATTTATCGTGATCGGAATCATCCTTCGGTGGTAATGTGGAGCACAGGTAATGAGGTGCGTGAGCAGTGGGACAAAGGGGAAAACTTTAAGATTGCTCAAGCACTGACCGACCTGGTGCATCAGTTGGATCCCACGCGTCCGGTGACTGTCGGGTGCAATAATGGACAGGCCGGATGGAATGGATTCCAAAAGACGACCGATCTCTTTGGCTATAATTATAAGCCGCACCTCTATCCTACGTTTCATAAGCAGCATCCGGGGCAGCCGGTGTACGGAAGCGAAACGGCATCAACGATCAGTTCACGCGGCGAATATTTTTTCCCGTTGCCGAAAAAGAAAACGCAGGGGCTCGGCGGCGATTTTCAGGTCAGCAGTTATGACCTTACGGCGACACCTTGGTCTAATATTCCGGATGTTGATTTTGCCGCATTGGATAAATTTCCGTATGTGTTTGGCGAGTTTGTTTGGACGGGATTTGACTATCTCGGTGAGCCGACTCCATACAATAGTGATAAAACCAATCTTTTAAATATTTCTGATCCGAAGGAGCGGAAACGAATGGAGCAGCAGTTGAAAAAACTCGGCGGTCACCTTCCGCCGCGTAGCTCCTACTTCGGGATCCTCGACCTCTGCGGTTTTCCGAAAGACCGGTTTTATATTTATCAGGCGCGATGGCGTCCAGAGCTGCCAATGGCACATATCCTGCCGCATTGGAACTGGCCGGAGCGCGTTGGTAAAGTGACTCCTGTGCATGTCTATACCTCCGGCGATGAAGCTGAACTTTTCTTAAATGGAAAGTCACTCGGCCGTAAAAAGAAGGGACCCTATCAATATCGATTGCGCTGGGATAATGTGATTTATACTCCTGGGGAGCTCCGGGTCGTCGCCTATAAAAATGGAAAACCCTGGGCGGAGGATATGATGAAAACCACCGGCGCCGCCGCGAAGGTCGATCTGTCGGCTGACCGATTAATGATCAACGCTAACGGTCGGGATCTTTCGTTCATCACGGTCCAGATTTCTGATGCAAACGGATTGCTGGTACCGCGTACGCATAATGAGGTTAATTTTAAGATTGAGGGGCCTGGTAAAATTCTTGCAGTAGGCAATGGGAACTCGACGAGCCATGAGCCGTTTCAGGCCTCGAAGCGCAAAGCGTTTAACGGATTGTGCCTCGTGATTATCCAATCATTTGAAAATCAGCCGGGCACGATTACGTTGACGGCGCAGTCGGATGGAATAAACCGCGCAGTAATTGAACTGGAGAGTAAATAATGAGGCGTATTTTAAAATCAATTTTGATCCTGATCGTATGTTGCACTTTTCAGACCGCAGTTCGGGCGGTGAACGTGCGGCCAAATGTGGTCATCATATATGGTGATGATGTCGGGATCGGTGATGTTGGCGCGTATGGTTGCGAAATGATTCCGACCCCCAATATTGATCGACTTGCCCGGGAGGGCCTTCGTTTTACGGATGGTCACTGCACCGCGGCAACCTGCTCGCCTTCGCGCTTTTCCATGCTGACCGGTATTCATGGATTTCGCCAGGGTATTTCCATTTTGTCTCCGAATGCACCGCTCTCGATTGCTACGGATATGCTGACCCTGCCGAAGTTGTTTAAACAGGCCGGTTATACCACGGGTGTTATCGGGAAATGGCATCTGGGTCTTGGAGAAAAGGGGGTGAAGACCGATTGGAACGGTCTCGTAAAACCCGGCCCTTTGGAAATTGGGTTTGATCGTTCGTTCTTGTTGCCTTCCACCAACGACCGAGTTCCGTGCGTTTATCTGGACGGGCATCGTGTGGTGAATCTTGATCCAAACGATCCGCTGGTGGTCGGGAAGAACTATTCAGCGGTAAACATAGCCGGAAGCACGCAATATCCCAATGGAAGGAAAAATCGCGAGGCCATGACGTATTACCAAAGCACGCACGGCCATAATGACAGTGTCATTAATGGCATCGGCCGTATTGGATATATGGCGGGCGGGCAGTCTGCGTTGTGGGATGACGAAACGATGGCGGATGAATTTTTGAAGCAGGCAAAAAAGTTTATTGCTAAGCATAAGGAACGTCCGTTTTTTCTCTATTTTTCCTCGCAGGACATTCATGTGCCGCGCGCGCCCCATCCGCGGTTTCAGGGGAAGACCGAACTGGGGTATCGTGGCGATGCGATGGTGCAGTTTGATTGGTCAACGGGCGAAATTATGAACGCGCTGGAAGAGCATGGGTTGACGGAGAATACGATCGTTATTTTTTCCAGCGACAATGGACCGGTGTATGATGATGGCTATGATGACGGCACCACCGTGAAAACGTCCACGAAGGAGGTCGATCGCGGACACGACGGCTCCGGAATCTACCGGGGCGGCAAGTACCAGATTTTTGAAGGAGGAACGCGTGTCCCATTTATCATTCGTTGGCCGTTAGGTATTCAACCGGGTGTTTCGGATGCGATGGTGAGCCAGATCGACTTTATTGCATCATTTGCTGAACTGTTGGATGTTGAACTTCCAGAAATGGAAGCCCGTGATAGTCGGAATATGTTGCTGGCACTGCTGGGAAAAGATCGGGTGGGCCACGAATGGATGATCGTGGAAGCACACGGCTTGGCACTCCGGCAGGGGGATTGGAAATACATGGAAAAGCAGAAGTATTCCTGGGGCGGAAAACGGAAACCCGCAAAGTTGTTTAATCTGGAAAAGGATCCGGGCGAAACGACCGATGTTATTGCGCAGTATCCGGAGCGGGCTGCTGAAATGGGGCGTATGCTGAAGAAATTTAGACAAAAGGATGGGATGAGAGATGAGTAGTTGTTGTTTGACCGTTTTAATGCTTTTCGCGGTTTCCACATTCGCGAAACCCAATATTATATTTATTCTTGCAGATGATCTGGCCTATGGCTGCGTGGGATTTAATGGATCGGAAAAAATAAAGACCCCCGAATTGGATCGTATGGCTGAAGAAGGCATGCGGTTGGCGGCCATGTATGCGGCGAGTTCGGTCTGCGGCCCTTCGCGTGCCTCACTCATGTTCGGGCAGCATTTGGGACACTGTAAAATCCGTGGTAATCCGAGCTGGAGCCTGAAAGCAAAGCAGGGAAAGGGACCGGTCAATATCCAGGAAAATGACCGTCTTTTGCCGGAATACCTTCAGGCCGCTGGTTACGCAACGGGTTGTTTTGGGAAATGGGGTTTAAATGATAGCCTCAAGCACAATGGTGGTCAGCCGAACAAGCATGGCTTTGATGTGTTCTGGGGATTTAATACTCATCTGGAGGCCCATTATCACTGGCCTGATTTTGTTTGGCACAATAATGAAAAAATTGATCTGGGTGCCGATGGAAAAAACTGGAGGGAAAAATCGGTTTACGGCGATGCACTCTTTACCGAAAAATGTATTGAGTTTATTGAAGAGCAGGCGAATGCCGATAAATCTTTTTTTGCCTACCTCGCTTTAACGGCTCCGCATCTCGGGAATTCTGTGCCCCCCGCATTTCGTGAATTATATGCCCATGAAGGGTGGCCTCATATTAAAGGTAAGGTCGGTCATTACCGGAATGATGACGGGCAGAACGAAGCCTATGCCGGAATGATTTCCCATACCGATGCCATGGTGGGTATGGTGCGTGAAACGTTGGAAGAGCTGGGGATTGAAAAAAATACGATCGTAATCTTTACCAGCGATAATGGTCAGGAGTGGGGAAAGAACTTCTTTAATCAGAGCAGTCCGTTTCGGGGCGGTAAGCGTACGCTGAACGAAGGCGGATTACGGATGCCGACGGTAGTCTGGTGGCCGGGAACGGTAAGGGCCGCTTCATCATCCGATCTGCCCGTGGCCTTCTGGGATCTTCTGCCGACTTTTTGTGAGCTGGCTGGCACGGAAATTCCGGATCATACGGACGGAATTTCGTTTGTTCCCGAACTTACGGGCAAGGGAAAACAGCAGGAACATGAATATTTGTTTTGGTATTTTAATGAGAAGAACGGGCCGATGGTGGCAGTGCGGTTCGGAAACTGGAAAGCGATCAAAACCTGGGATAAAAAGAACCGCCGATTCAGATCCGTAAGGCTGTTTAATCTGGAAAAAGATCCTGGAGAAAAAGAAGACCTTGCATCGAAGTATCCAGAAATTTCAAAGAAGGCAGTTCGCTACATGGATGAGGCGTGGGAAGAGGATTCGAATTATCCACAGGTCCTGCTCACCAAAGGTATGGCGACGAAATAAGGCTGTTGAATTTAAACAAAGGAATGGACCATATGAAGTACTACAAACGGATTGCATTGGGTTTAGTTTTAACGGCGTCACTGGCTGCAAAAGCCACGCCACCGAACATTATTTATATTCTGGCGGATGATCTTGGTTATGGCGATCTGAGTTGTCTGGGACAGAAACATTTTCAGACCCCACATATTGATGCGCTGAAGACTAAGGGGATGTTTTTCTCGAATCATTATTCGGGCAGCACGGTCTGTGCGCCGTCGCGGTCGGCTCTGCTGACAGGGCAGCATACGGGACACACCTTTGTGCGGGGGAATAGGGAGGTTCAACCGGAGGGCCAGCAACCGATTCCGGCCGAGGAAGTGTTGTTGCCAGAAATGCTGAAAGAAGCCGGCTATGTGAGTGGAGTATTCGGCAAGTGGGGGCTGGGCTATCCGGGCTCTGAAGGCGATCCGCTGAATCATGGTTTTGATGTCTTCTTTGGCTATAATTGTCAGCGCCTTGGCCATCACTATTATCCGTTTCACCTGTGGGATAATGAAGAGAAGGTGATGCTCGACGATAATGCGGGCACGGCCAAGGGAACCTATGGGCCGCAGCTGATCCACGAAAAAACGTTGCAGTTTATCGAGGATAATCACGATAGGCCGTTCTTTGCGTATGTCGCGTCCATCATTCCGCATGCTGAACTGGCTGCGCCGGAAGAATACATGCGGAAATTTAGAGGGAAGTTTGATGAACCAAAACCATTTAAGGGCGTGGATGATGGGCCAGAGTTGCGCCTCGGTCGTTATCAGTCGCAGGCCGAACCGCGTACCGCCTATGCGGCGATGATTACGTTGCTCGATGACCAGGTGGGCGAAATCGTTGCACTGACCGAAAAACTGGGTATTGCCGAGAACACGCTGATCATCTTTACCTCCGACAATGGGGCGCACCAAGAAGGGGGAGCCGATCCGGACTTCTTCAACAGCTCTGGACCCTTCCGCGGACACAAGCGGGACCTGTTCGAGGGCGGGGTACACGTGCCGATGTTGGCGTACTGGCCAGGAAAAATTGCGGCGGGTTCGGAATCGGATCATATTTCCGCTTTCTGGGATATGGTGCCGACGTTTAATGAACTGGCTGGCGTTCCAATCCCTGATAATACCGACGGAATTTCTATGGTTTCAACGCTGCTGGGCCAAGGGAAGCAGCTGGAGCACAAATATCTCTATTGGGAATTTCACGAGCGCGGCGGTCGAATTGCCGTGCGCATGGGAAAGTGGAAAGGTGTGCGTTACAATGTGCTGAAAAACCCGACAGCACCGATGAAACTGTTTAATCTGGATGCCGATCCCGGCGAGCAAAAAAATGTGGCGGCGGGTCATCCGGAAACGGTGGCGCAGATTATGGGCATCATGAAAAAAGCCCGTACTCATTCCGAAATCTTCACGTTCGGGCAGCGCTCGTTTGACGGCGAGTAATGAGGATTCTCAAGCAGGGCCTAATTGTATCAAGGTTTCGATTCGATGCGTAGACGATTAACGATCATTCAAATGGGGACGGCGGTGTTCGGTTTGGCATGTACTGCATGGTGCGAGGTCGTGTTTACTTTGGATTTTTCCCGGCGTGCGCAAACGGTTGAGCACATAGGCTCCTCAACTGGGATGCATGGGGATTATATTTCCAAACATTGGAAACCTGAGGTGGTTGATTCGATTGCCGAGTTGCTGTTTTCGCGGGAGTTTGATGACCGCGGTCATCCGAAAGGGATTGGTCTTTCCAGTTTCCGCATTCAGATTGGTGGGGGTGCCGAAGGGGTGGAAAGTGGAATCCGGGCACCCTGGCGCCGTACCGACTGTTTTCTTCGGCCGGATGGCTCTTACGATTGGAAAAATCAGGGTCAGGGAACGCTCTACTGGCGGAAGAAAACATCCGAATTTTCTGTGCCGACGGTGATAGGCTATCTCAATTCACCTCCGGTTTATTTTACTCATAGCGGTTATGTCTTTAAAACGGAGAAGTTGTTCACCTCGAACCTGAAAGATGAACACTTCGGGGATTATGCCGAATTTATCAGTCGGGTGGCGGCGCATTTCCAATCATTGGAACTGCCGTTTACGCATATCAGTCCAGTGAATGAACCGCAGTGGTTCTGGCAGGGCATTCCCGGGCGAGCAAAACAGGAAGGTTCGCCGTGGACCAATGAACAGATTGCGCGTTTGGTCCGGCTGGCGGACCGGGAATTTATAAAGACTTCGATTCGGACAAAACTTTTGATTCCGGAGGCGGCGGAATATCCGGCGCTTTATGCTCCGCTGCCGGACAACGCCTACGCGGCTGCGAGCGATCAGCTACGCGCATTTTGGTCGCCGGAGTCTGAGACGTACGTCGGGAATCTCCAATCGTTGGAAAATGCGGCGGCGGGGCATGCCTATTTTTCGGATGGGAGTATTGAACAAATCAAAGAAACTCGTTTAGCCGTTCGTAAAGCGGTGGCTGAGGTGGGTGCTGGACTGCGCTTCTGGCAGACTGAATACAGCTTGCTGGGCAGGGGTTGGACTGGAGGCCAGCCCGCATCTGAAGTGGATGAAATGATGGCCGGGCTACTGTTGGCCCGTACGATTCATGCTGACTTTACACTGGCAGATGCTTCGGCCTGGCAATGGTGGTCTTCAACGGAGCCGAAGCTGGGATCGGTACCGCGCTACTGTCTGATTGAGTGCGATGAGGAGGGGTCTGAACAGTTTCGCACCACTAAATTACTTTGGGCATTGGGTCACTACAGTCGGTTTGTACGTCCGGGTATGGTGCGGATCGAGGTGGAGCCCGCTGGCCGCCTCGACGGGGTTATGTCCTCGGCATTCTTTGATGCCGAGGAAAAATGTTGGGTGATGGTACTCATCAATTTTACGGATACGGAACAGAAAGTGGTTCTTGAATTGAACCACTTTTCAGCGGCTGAAGATTCGGGGGAACTCAGTGGATTTTTGACGGATAAGACTACTAATTTGGGCCGGTATGCAATTGTTGGAAACAGCTTCATCATGCCTCCTCAGAGTTTGGTAACGGTTGTTAGTCGTGAACGATGATATGTTTATAATGAAGGAGAG
>JBAHZU010000063.1:0-10206 GCA_037132875.1 Pontiella sp. | reverse complement strand
CAATGATTGGAACTAGCGCAACTTCATCTGTGAGAGGCACTTTTTGAAATCGCCGGGCAGGGGAGCGGTGGCGCGGATCATTTCACCGGTTTTTGGATGCGGGAAGATGAGTCGGTAGGCGTGCAGCATCTGGCGCGGTTGTTCGAGAGAGAGCTCGTTGCGGGAGCCACCGTATTTTTTGTCGCCCATTACCGGATAGCGTTTGTCGGCTAAGTGGCGACGAATCTGATGGGTTCGTCCCGTTTCAATGCGGAGTTCCAGATAGGAGGCCTGCTTTTTGGTGTCGAGAACTTTAACGAGGGTGGTGGACATGTAACCTTCGATATCGGTACGAATTTCCTTCCAAATCTTGGGAAAGCTTCCGACGGTGATCGCGCGGTATATTTTCATAATATCGCGGCCTTTAAATAACGGGATCATCACTTTTTTGGATTCGTTATTTTTGGCGAAGATAACGCATCCGGATGTTTCTTTATCGAGACGATGTACGGCGCAGATGCTTTTGTTCTTCTCTTGCTTCCGGAGTTTTTCTTCAATGCTACCCTCGGCGGCGTTCGTAATGAAGTAGGCCGGTTTGTTGATGATGAGGAAATCTTTGTCTTCCCAGAGAATCGCAAGGTGTTTGGCTTCGGGCTTCTTGAACTCATTGATCATGATTTCAATGGTGTCGTCCTCTTTCACTTCATGGCGGCGAATCCAGACGCGCTTTCCGTTTACGAAGACCAATTTGGCATCGATAGCCGCCTGGGCCTGTTTTTTTGAAATCTTAAGTTTCTCCGCAATGAAGGTGAAAAGGCGCTTTCCTTCATCGGTATAGTCGACGATAAATATTTCTTTTTTCATTATAAATTCCTGATTAGTTGCGCATCATGTTTCCAATGAGTGGAAAATACAAGTGCAGGCTACTTTTTCTCTGCGAGCCAGATGGTGTGGCGTCGGCCTTTGTTTTTGCGGGCACGTACGATGACCTCTTCGACGTTCATGCCGGCCCCACGTAGGCGTTTGGTGAAGGAGTGGTCGGGTTCGGCTGACCAGATGCCAAGAATTCCGCCGGGCTTAAGAGCTTTTTGAGCGGTTTTAATTCCGCCAGCGGTATAAAGCCGGTCGTTTCCGGCATGAGTGAGTCCATCGGGGCCGTTGTCGACATCGAGCATGATGGTGTCGTATTTTTCAGACGCAGCTTTCATGATAAGCCCGACATCGGATTCATGGACCAGCGTACGGGGATCTTCGAGCGGGCGTTTGGCGAGATCGGCTAGGTAGGTACGGTTCCATTGGACCACCGCGGGGACCAGCTCGGCCACTTCCACGATGGCCGTCGGGCCGAGTTCATTGAGGGCTGCGCGTAGGGTAAAGCCCATGCCAAGACCGCCGATAAGTACTCTGGGGGCTTCTCGCTGGGCAATCTTTTGGCAGGCCAGCTCAGCAAGAGCATCTTCTGAACCGTGCATGCGGCTGTTCATCAGCTCTTCGTTTTTGACGCTGATCGAATATTCGAACGCGCGTTGATAGAGTTTCATTATGCCACCGTCGCCGGGGACTTCTGTGGTATCGAGTAAAACCCAAGGGTTCATGAACAGTTCCTGTATGGTTGAATGAATAGATCTTTGGATGGCTGAAATGAGGGGATGGCAAGTTGTTTCATCCGTTCCCTTTTTTAAAAATCACTGATCCATGCGGAAAAGCGCGGGATAGTGGTTTCAACGATTGTAAATTACAAGCGTGTTTTCGAGTGGGAGTGGTGAAAAAGGCTTTTTCAGTCGTGGATCCATACGAAAAACAGGTTGATTGGCAAAGATGCAGGGCGGAAAGAACGTGGATACTTAATGGCGGTTTCGTTGAAATTTTGTTGTAAGTCGGTAATCCTGCCTGAGTTCTGAGGTGCGAATGTCTTAATTAGAAGTCCAAGAGTGAATCTTTTTTAACTTAGATCTTTCTCACAGGGGTTTTTTCTCATACATTTGGGTTCTATTTCTGGATACTCTCGTGGGGAGATCCGGATGAGGGGTGTGACAGATTGTTTGTTGCCCGTTTCGGGTCTGGGGACTTAATTTAGTGGTCTAAGACTGGTGTGGAAACGTGGATTCAGTTTGGGATTCGTTAATGATGCTAACAAAAAAAGCCGGACGTTTTAATAAAGTTCATCGATGTGTACTTGTTGCAACCCTGATGGGGATGGCAACGCTGGCCCGAGCGCAGGATGCGCCGACCGCTGGCGAAATGCTTAAAGATTCCATGCTTGCGATGGAAGAAAAGCGCTATGAAGACGCGATTGACTCAATGTATATGTACGTGAGTGAAGTGGAAGAATCCACAGCGCCTCGTGTGGTGGCTATTGCCCAAGATATTCGTTTTAAACTCGCTAAGATTTTGATTCTTAAAGATCGGTACGACGAAGCGGCCGCGGTTCTTCAGGACTATATTGACCTTCCGCTGGCGAACAAGCCGCGAGAGGCTATGAAGATGCTGGCGACCTGCTATTTCGATCTCGAAGCGTTTGAGGAGTGTGCGACTACCGTAACGAATGCTCTTTATTACAATGCAAATCCGGTATTGCTCTCCGAGCGTATTTCCAAAAATAATGGCGATGAAGATTATTCCGACGAGACTGTCGAGCCGGAGCCCGAGTTTACTCAGGACGAGTTGACCACCCTAAACATGACCCTGGGGGAGTCCTATTTTAATATAATGAAGTGGGAAGAGTGTATTGTTCCCTTCTCTTATGTAATTGAGTATACGACGAACGAGCAACGTAAGGGCTATGCGATCATGCAGATCATTAATGCATTGATCGAAATTCCTGCATTTGATCGTATTATGGAATGGGTGCCGCAGTTAATTCGCACCAGTGCCCGCTATGATATCCGTGTGAATCTTGCTCTGATGAATGCTGCGGCTGCTCTTTATGACGAGGGCGAATATGATAGCGCTCTGCCGCTTTACCGTATGATTCTTCCGCGCGATGAGTTGATTGCCTATCAGGAAAATCGCATGCGAGAAATGCGCATTGCCTTCGGTCTTTCTCCGGATGAAGGCGCTCAGTTGACGGCAGATGAGATGCTGTTGTTTGGTAGCGATGACCCGGTTGTCGATGCGGAGGGCACCGAAGACGTGGTGATCGTTGAAGAGAAGATGCCTAAAGCAATCGTCGAATTGGAAAATCTCATTATTTCGCTTAAAGCACTGCCGCCCTATGAACTTAATATTCAGTACCGCATGGCAGATCTGTACAAAACCGTCGAGCGCTACTGGGAGGCTCTAAAGTTTTTTGATAAGGTTTATCTGGCCGATCCAACAACGGTAGTCGGTGAACAGTGTATTTATGAACTGGTAGATATGCTGCTAGAAAGTTTGGACGAACAGGGTGAGGCCGAAACGCGTGTGCATGCGCATATCGGTAAGTATAAAGAAGGAGTCACCTCTCGCCAATTAGCCTATTTGCTGACCGGGTATTATCAGAAGAGTGAAATGATGCCGGTCATCAAAACGCTGAAGCCGTATATTGATGAGTTTGTTCGGACCAATGATGTTACGATTGTTAAATATGACACGGAACTTTATTTCATGCAGGCGGTTGCTGATCTGGTCATGCAGAATTATGAAGAATCCGAGAAATCATTTAAATATGTGCTGGATGAGTTTCCGGAGTCGCATCAGGAAGCCAACTGCACCTATTGGTATGCGATGTCGCAACTTTTTCTGCAGAAATATGAGGAAGGTTTCGCCAGCTTCGAACTCTATATTAAGAAATTCCCGCAGGGACAGTATACGGCTGAGTGCTATTTTCGGGGAGGAATCTGTCTCTTCGGTCAGGAAAAATACGAGGAAGCGAAGGAACGCTTCTCGTTTGTGATCAATTCTTATCCTGATTCCTCAGTGTATCCAGAAGCCTGTAGCATGCGCGGCGATATTTATGGATCAGAAGCTTTGCTGGATAAAGCCATTGCGGATTATGAGCGTGCATTTAATTCTTCAAGAACGGCGGCGCAGGCCACTTATGCTACATTCCAAATGGCGGAAGTTTATGAGGCAGAAGATAAGTATGATGATATTATTCGCGTCGTACAGCGCTATGAAAATGCGTGGAAGGACGATGCCGATATTGCGAAGGCACTCTTCTGGATTGGTAAAACCAAGATTCAGCAGAAGTTGTATGATGAAGCCGTTGAAACCTACATTGCTGCCATAGTTGAATATGGAGGCGACCTTCGTCAGGATGGCGTGGACCAGATGATTACGGAGCTGGTTAAGATTTCTTCCATTTACCTGAGCACTGAACAACAAGATAAATTGTTGGCTGATCTGGAAGCCGCTCGCGACCTAGCAGATACTGATACGCTCAAGCTTCGTCTTCGCGTTTTGTTGGCCCAGCTGCAGGATACTGAATTTGAACTTGGACAAGAGCTGATTGCCAAGTTGGAATCTTTTGATAATGCTTCTCCGCCAGTTCTTTCAATCATTTGTGATGTTTCGTTTGAACTGGAAGATTATTCCCGTTCAGAGGAACTGTTACGTATCTTTATCAATAAGTTTGAAGACTCTGATTTCATGCGTGCAGCCTATAAATTACGTGGCTTCGGACTGTATGCTGAAAAAGATTATGAAGGTGCGTTGGCCACTATTGATGATGCTCAGGCCCTGTATGGCACCGAGTACGACGTGGCTTGGGCACAGTTGCTGAAGGCACAGGTGATGCTGGACCAGGGCGATATTGATGATGCCCGCGATACCAACCTGAGTATCCTAACGGTGCCTGCTTGGCGCGGTGTTGCGGTGGCTCAAGCTACCTACCAATTGGGTGGGGTTGAAGAGACCGCCGGTAATTTAGCCAAATCATTCGCATTCTATCAACGCACCTACTTTCAGTATAAAGGACATGCCGGTGGCTACTGGGCGGCGAAAGCTTATTTGGCCAGTGCGAGGATTCTGGAAAAAATGGATCGAGAAAATGATGTGCGCAATACTTACCGCGCAATGCTATTTGATCCATATGTGAACACCCTCCCTCAAGCGAGTGTGGCAAGTAATTACTTGGGATCTGCTGAGGTGGCTGAAATCACGGCCTTCCTTGATACGGGTGGGTCATCTAATATCACCATTACTGTTGAAGCTCAAATGACGCCTGCGGGCGGAACAACCAATGACACCGCTTCTGCTGAAGCTTCTGAAACATCTTCCCCAGAGGAGGGCGAATAATGAAATGCGTATTCTTAAGCCTGATTGCTTTTTCTTCGGTGCTCGTCACTGCTCAACAGGAGGTCGTTCAAGCCGGAACACCTGCCTTGCTGGAAGCGGCAAATGGCAGAAAAATTAAGGTTATGTTGCAAAGTATAGAGGACGATAAGCTCACTTTTCAGCCTTTTAAATCGACCAAGGATATGACGGTTCCTGCTTCCAAGATTAAGAACCTTCAGTTTTTTCCGAAATATGATCAGGACGCGGTGGATGCGGCCTTCATAAGCGGCGATTTTCGGGCGGTTCTGGATATTATGGAACCTGTGATGGCCGACTATATTGAGTATATGGCGATTGATAATAACATGCGTAAATCGTTTGTTCAGGTTTACAATTGCTATCGGTTCAATAGGGATTATGACAACATGGCTGCTTACGCAGAAAGGCTCGTGGCTTGTGGCGATGACGATTTGGTGCTTAAAGGGAAGGCCGGTCTGGCTTTGGTGGCTCTTTCAAAAGAGGATCTGGTTCTGGCTGAAAAGTTGAGTGCGGAAGTGGCCGAAATATCGGTCGTTGCCGGGCTTTATTTGAAAGCCGAAATAGAGCGGGCTCAAGGAAATTCTAAAGAGGCCATTCAAACCGTCACGATTATGATTGAAGAGTATGCCAATGATGTCGAATGGCTTCCCGCCAGTGAGTTGCTGATCGCCTATTGCTATCTAGATATGACGGGGACCAATTCAGTCATTACCACCAATTCGGCGCTAAATACTGCGCGCCAAGTCAAGAATATGTATGCGGGATCTGCTGTGGCAGCCGATGCTGAAAAACTATGGGCCAGTCTAGGTGGTGCAGAGTTGGAAGCTGAGATTGAAGCGGAAAAAGCGGTGCTTGCAGCGGAGGCTGAAGAGCGGCGAGAAAAGCGGAGGGTGGATGAAAAGGCTCGGAAAGAAAAGAAAGCAGCAGAAAAGGCAGCCCAAAAGGCGGCTGAAGTGTAGGGAAACGACGTTCGTTAAAATACTGTGACAACAACAGAATCTGAATAAGGAAATGGAGGCTATAAAATGAAAAAAGGACTCTTAATGATGGCACTGCTGGCGGTAGCGGGTGCTGCATTTGCTCAGGGTGATATTGAAACAGCAGCTGCGACGCAGAAAACAGATCTGTGGTCGCTGTTGCAACAGGGCGGATGGGCAATGTTCCCATTGGGTGCCTTCTCGTTCTTCATGGTGGCACTGGTGATTCAGAACTTCATCTCTTTGCGACCGAAGGCGCTGCTTCACTCGGAGCAGATGCCGGATTTGCTGGAACTGATGCTGAATAAGAAGTGCAAGACCGCATTGATCTACTGTCGTAAGCATCCATCGATGTTTTCCCACACCTTTGGTGCTGGTCTCGAACGTTGCTTGGACGGGGAAGAGGAAATTGACTTTTCAAAAGTTAAAGAATCCGTAGAAGAAGCTTCGGTGGAACAGATGTCCAAGCTCATGAAGCCGATTGACTATCTGTCAATCATTGGTGCTTCATCTCCGATGTTGGGTCTGCTGGGTACTGTTTCTGGTATGATCAAGGCCTTCCACACCATGGGTTCCCAGGGTATGGGTAAGCCGGAGTTGCTAGCGGCCAACATTGGTGAGGCCCTCATTACGACAGCAACGGGACTGTGTATCGCGATTCCGTCCATGTTCTTCTTCTTCTTCTTCAAAAAAGGATTCCAGAAAACATTGGCAACACTCGGTCGTAACATCGGCTTCTTGTTCGATGCGCTGGAGACAGGTAAGGAGCCGGTCAGCTTCATGGATCTCGAAACACTGGAGAAAATGGAAGGCGAGTAAGCCTTTCATCTTTCGATGGTATTTTTCCAAACACTGGAAAGTAGGGAACTGCTATGAAACTGATACAGAAGGATCTGGGAGAAGATCTCGAGCTAGATATGTCGCCGATGATCGACATGGTCTTCCTCCTGTTGATCTTCTTCATCATCGCCTCATCGGTAATTGATGAAAAGCCGGAGGTATCCATTCCTCCGGCGGCTTACGGTAAGGTGCCGGAAGACACCACCGGTCGTCTGATGATTTCCGTAACCAAAAGTGGGAAATATTTCATTGGTATCGACCCCCGCGCGAAAACAATCGTGCAGGTTAAAGAAGAAATTGAGTTGGCAATCAATGCCGATCCTGATTTGCGAATCTTGATTCGTGCTGACGGGGATACAAAGTACAGTGTAAACGAGAAGGTCACGATTGCATGCGCAGAAGTGGGCGCCCAAGATTTGATCTATTCTGTGTTTGAGGAGTAAAAATTCATGGATTTAATGCAACATATTGAAGACTCATCACTGAAGTTGGATCTGTCGTCACTGATTGACGTTGTATTCCTGCTGCTCATTTATTTCCTCGTCACGGCTTCGTTGATTAAGAAGGAGGCAGATATTGGCTTTATGCTCCCTGCCAATGTCGCCGTGGAGGATATGCAGGAAATTCCGCTTGAGGTTCTGATTGAGATCATGGCGGATGGGGTGGTGCAGGTGGAAGGCATGCGCTTTGCTTTCGACGACCATACACTGAATGATCTGGTGGGACAGGTGGCTGGCTTAAAGGAGATTGCCGCATCACAAAGTTCTCCATTTTTTGTGAACGTGGTTCCTGATGCAGACGCATTGCATCGTCGCATTATTGATGTGATGGATGCCTGTGCTGCCGCAGGGGTGAATAGTTTGACCTTTAGTAAATCTATGTAACGCATTTTGGGGTGCGTTGTTGGAAGTCGCCTCGATTTATCGGGGCGACTTTTTATGTATCTGGCAAATCCGATCAATCCAGTTGCTTGAAAGCGCACGAAATCCGATCAAAGA
The DNA here is from genome assembly GCA_037132875.1 of Pontiella sp. Taxonomy (GTDB): domain Bacteria; phylum Verrucomicrobiota; class Kiritimatiellia; order Kiritimatiellales; family Pontiellaceae; genus Pontiella. Next base: position 2,177 of record JBAHZU010000063.1, on the reverse strand, counting down.
AGGTTAAGTAATAACTGTGTGCCTCTGTTCTGATTTTTATTCATTGGATGAGGTGTCTAACCTTCATTTATCCTCTGTGGGTGCTGTGAAGTTGAGTGGAGGCTTGGGTATTGAAGCCCTACTTTCGGGCAACTTGGCTGTCTCTATTCATAGTGAAACCTTGAAGGAAAATAGGACGGAGCTACGGAATGCCCCTGCAGATCCGTTTAACTGTAAAAGGCGAAAGAACTGAGGTTCTGTTTGCTTAGAGACTTTCGTGATTCCATGTTAGATCATCGAAATTAGTCACATTTATTATCGATCTTCGGACAGACCATGAGGTTGTCGGCATTCAATTTCTCAACGATTTCCTCTTCGCCCGGTGCTGCTGAAAGTCCGATCAGCAGATTTATCTTCTCTTTATCAAATCCCTGCAGTTTTATTTGATCGATCTGCATGAGCGGTCGTTTGATCAGAATCGGCGTTTCAATCAGGATGGCGAGGGCGTTGCTTTCATTGAATGAATCAGGATCTAGTTTCCCATTTTTGATGGCGGGTGCGGTGCGGTTGAACCATTTTGCAGGTTTGTCACCTGGTAGAAATGAGCGGAGCTCTTCGGTTTTCCATGGATGTTCAAGAATGCTGTGCGCTTCCACCGTATGGCTGGCTACTTCGAGCCACGTCTTTTGCTTGGTGTTGTTGATGCATCCGGGTTTCTCAAAAAAGATTATATGGGCCATTACATTTTCCTTAATTATTATTGAGTCCATTCCGTGTCCAGATTCATGCCATTGCCCCAGTACTCACACGATCGATAATTATTGTGGCATGTCATCAGGGTCAGTTTATGCGGTCAGACGGCGTCGGGCTTGTACGCGACGCCCCCGCGATTCGCGTCATCGAATAACTTGTTCATTTCATGCATTTAAAAATTAATATTCACACAACGAATCCTTTAAAGCATTTTGTGCGCCATTATTACCTTCATGAGGGGGGTAGATGTGGATGTTTATGTGTAAGATGCGTGGGGAAAGTGTACTGTGAAATTTGGATGGGTTTGGATTAAATTGTGTTCAATCAAGATTATTATACAAATAAGTATTTAATATAATAATATAACAATATTGTCACCCTATTCCGATCATATTAACGCCCGGTTCAAAGCCGCGTTCTTTGAGGAAATTAGTTATTTTTATGCGTGCACCGCGGTTTCCGACCATGGAAAGCATAAAGCAGGAATCGGGCGGTGGAATTTCTGAATATTGGAGCACTGGTGTGCCGCAGTTGAGGACTCTGGGCTTGAGATCGACGTAGTGCGTGATGCGCAATCCGTGCTCTTGCAAAATTGCCGCGCGTTTTCGGGTTACTCTTCCTGCTCCTAAGATGATGACGTTGGGATGATGCGGATTATTTTTTTCCAACCATTGGAAAAGATATTGGGCCTTTGTTTGATAGAACGCATCGATCGAATAGCGCTCGTCTGTCCGCGAAAGCCGGTTGGGGGGATCGTTCCAGGTGATGAGCTCCTGATCGACTTTTCCGCTCTTTACACCGTTGGCCATCCAGCGCAACCAGAGTTCGTAGTCTTCGGGGAACGGGCCATCGCGATAGGCCCCGAATTTTTCGCATAGATCGCGGCGGAACATGACGGAAGGATGGGCGAAGGGGGATTCAATGAACCGATTGAGCTCAATTTCCTTGGGATCGATCAGTGTGTTGATCCAATCGACGTAGGCGGCATAGCCTGCGTGCGTTTTTCGATTTCCCCCAAACCTTACGCGGGTGCCTACGATTCCAAGGTCTGGAAATGTGTCGAGATAGGTGGCTTGTTTGGCGATGCGCTCGGGATGGCATAGATCGTCAGCATCCATACGTGCAATATAGTTTCCGGAGGCAGCTTCTAGCCCGTCATTGAGGGCGGGGACAATGCCGCGGTGCGGCCGTTCCAATAGGTAGATATCGTCCTGCTTTCGAAGTAGTTCGGTGGAGCCGTCAGTTGAACCGTCATCAACCACCACAATTTCCAGGGGTTGGAAGGTTTGTGCTCGGAGTGTTTCTAGGGTTTGTAGAATCGTGGTGTTGGCATTGTATACTGGAATGACTACGGAAACTTTCATCGCAAGCATGTAACCTTCGATCGTATGGAAGATCGGTAGACGGTGAATTAAAGGGCCCCATTTTGGAATGGAGTGCTCCGT
>JBAHZU010000088.1:0-61130 GCA_037132875.1 Pontiella sp. | reverse complement strand
ATTCTGAACGTGAAACACACTACTTTAATAGTGTTTTAGCGATATTATTAGAAAATGGTGCTGATCCAAATGGGGTTATTCTTGATCGAGATGAACCAAATGAGGTTAACAACAGTCGCAGTGTATTAAGTGAATTTAGCTATTGGAGTAGCAATGCTAATTTCTACAATCCAACCGCACTTGAGCTGCTCAGCCAATATGGCTTGGATCCAATGATTAAATACTCGATGCTACAAGAAAATTCGTTAATGAAAGCCATACGATATGAGGGAATGTCCGAAGAGGTGATCATAAAAATATTAGCTTATTTTGTACAAAGAAAGGAATTAGACCTTGAGCAAACATCCTCATTAGGTAGCACCTTACTGATTATAGCGTCACAAGTATGTCACCCAGAAATAGTCGGTTGGCTTGCAAGTAACGGGGCGAATATGAACGTGGTGGGTGGTTTTGATAACACCACGGCTTTACATAAATGTATTAGTAATTTTTCTCATATATCACCTGTCGCAAGATCTGCAACCGTAAAAATATTATTAAAACACGGTGTCGATGTAAATGAACTATGCCCGGGGGGTGATGGTACTCCGATCATGAATGCAGCCACTGTTGGAGCCTATCAAGCCATGGTGGTCCTCATTGAGGCGGGCGGAGACGTTAATGGGTCTGATATCAATGGTAAAACGGCCGCCATGTGTGCCGTAAATGAACATGGTTTCTCCTACGATTATGAGGGTTCGATGGAGTCTACAAAAAGTCGAATTTTAAATCTGCTTCAGGAACATGGCGCAGACTTAGATACATTTAGTAATGGGAATGAAAGCGCGTTGAAAAATGCGATCTACTATGGGTACCGGACTATTTTTGAGAGTTTGTTAAGGCTGAATGTTTCAACCCTTAACCCAGATTCCAATGGAGTGACCCCGATCATGTGGGCCATAGAATATGGCGACATATATTTTGTTGAACGATTGCTAACTTATAATCCTGATTTAAGCAAACTAGACCATTATGGTAGAAATGTTATTTACAGTTGTATATTTAGAAATAATGAAGAGGAAGGTATCTCTCTTATAAATAATTTCTTGAGCAAAGGGATTCGACCTAATGATTTGGGAAATGGATTAAATATATTGCAAATAGCAGCGATGAATCAACGATCGGGGTATATCCCGATCCTTTCCTCATTAGCCGATATTAATGCCGTCGATGAGGATGGGAAAACGCCAATCATCAATGCGATTACAAGCGACACCGAAATTTCGGACGAAGTAATAATAAAAACAATCAAATCACTCCAAGATAATGGGGGCGATATCAACCTCAAAGACAGTCAGAATAGGAGTGCTTTTTTATACGCTAAATCTATGGAGAGATTGTATTTGGCCGGAAAGCTTAAAGAATTAGGCGCAAATGCTTCGGACGGCGATATCTACATTAATATCCTGTAAGTATCATTTCTTTGTGCAACGGCCGGGGAAAATCCCGGCCGTTTTTTTGGGTTAGTGGGTTAGGGCTCTAAGCCGCTGGGTTGCTGCCACCATGTTTTGCAACGAGGCTTTGGTTTCGGGCCATGCCCGGGTTTTTAACCCGCAGTCGGGATTCACCCAAAGGCGATCGTCGGGGATGACGTTTCGGGCGCGTTGTAGGAGATCGAAGATCTCCTCTTCGGAGGGGACTCGGGGGGAATGAATGTCCCATACGCCGGGGCCAATATCATTGGGATATGGAGACGTTTCAAACGCTTGGAGCAATTCCATTCCGCTCCGGCTGGCTTCAATGCTAATGACATCGGCATCCATGGCCGCAATGGCTTCGGCAATGGCGTTAAATTCGCTATAGCACATATGCGTGTGAATTTGAGTCTGGTCTTGAACGCCGCAGGACGCAAGGCGGAAGCAGTCGACCGCCCATTGCAGATAGGCCTGCTCATCGGATGCTTTTAAAGGCATTCCTTCGCGTAGCGCGGCTTCGTCGATTTGGATGATGCGGGTTCCGGCGGCTTCGAGATCAAGCAGTTCATCTCGAATGGCCCATGCAATTTGCTGGCACACCACGCGGCGCGGTAGATCGTTGCGGACAAAGCTCCAGCAAAGAATCGTTACGGGGCCGGTCAGCATGCCTTTAACGGGTTTATCCGTTTGCTGTTGGGCGAATTGAATCCAATCCAGCGTCATGGGTTTGGGGCGGGAAACATCGCCATAAATGATGGGGGGTTTAACGCACCGGCTGCCATAGCTTTGCACCCAGCCTTGTTGGGTGAAGCAGAATCCATCGAGCTGTTGGCCAAAATATTCAACCATATCGTTGCGTTCTGGTTCGCCATGAACGAGCACATCGAGGCCCAATTGCTCTTGCTCCTTAATGACCTGACAGATTTCCTGTTCCATGGCTTTGCGGTAGGTTGCTTCGGAGCAGGTTCCTTGGCGGTGGGCCTTCCGGCTACGCCGAATTTCGGCAGTTTGCGGAAAGGAACCGATGGTCGTGGTGGGGAAGAGGGGCAGGTTGAGTAGCGGTTGCTGGATGGCGCTTCGAACGGAGAAGGGATGGTGGCGTTTGAGATGGTCTGGTTTGATGGTTTCCACCCGAGTTCGGACCGTGGGATTATACGTTAAACTGCTGGTGCGCCGGTGCTCGATGGCGGCGCTGTTTTGGCGAAGCTCTTCGCTGCAATCGTCCCCGTTTTGCAAGCGGGCGAGTACGTCAATTTCGCTGCACTTTTGCACGGCAAAAGCCATCCAGTTGCGGAGTTCGGGGTCGAGTTCGGTTTCGGTTTCCAAATTCACGGGACAGTGCAATAGCGAGCAGCTGCTCCCGAACCATAGGGTGTTGGGGTCCCGATGGGTCAGCGCGGGTTGCAGGAGTTCGATGATCTGCAGGAGATCGCTTTTCCAGATATTTCGTCCATCAACGATGCCGAGCGAAAGTCCTTTTTGAGCCGGCCACCGGGCGAGCACCTCGGGCAACTGGGCGGGAGCACGCACCAAATCAAGGTGCAGCGAATCAACGGGGAGGTCCGCGATCCAATCGAGGTTGTGGTCGCACGATTCAAAATAGGTGGCGAGCATGAGGTGGGTTGAGCCCGCGGCACGGCTCAGTTGGGTATAGACTTTTTGGGCCAATGCGGAGACGTCTGGGGAAAGTTCCGTGCAAAAGATCGGCTCGTCAATTTGTATGATATCGCAGTGTTGGCTGAGCTGACGGATCAGTTCTTCGTAGACGGGGAGCAGATCGTCGAGATAATCCCAACGGTTGCAGGAGTCGAGTTCTTTGCCCAGTTGCAGAAAGGTGAGCGGGCCCACGACGACCGGCTTCGGAGAAAATCCGGCTTCTTGGGCCTGGCGGGTGTCCTGTTGCAGCCGGTTGCTGGAAAGCTTAAACTGCATGCCGTGGGTAAATTCGGGCACGATATAGTGGTAGTTGGTATCAAACCATTTGGTCATTTCCATGGGGGGAATGCCTTGGGCCGCATCGCCGCGGGCCATGGTGAAATAGGTGCTCAATGCGCCGGGTTCCAAGGATTGGAAACGCGGTGGAATGGCCCCGAGCATCACGGCGGTATCCAGCAGGTGATCATACAATGAAAAGTCGCCCGTGGCCACCGTGTCGAAGCCGGCATCGCGTTGGATGCCCCAATGGGTCTGCTTGAGGGTGTCGGCCACGGTTTGAAGTTGTGCTTCGGATTGTTCGCCTTTCCAGAAGGATTCTACGGCGAATTTCAGTTCTCTTTGGCTTCCGATACGCGGGAAGCCGAGGATATGTGTTTTCATGGTTCTATTTCCTTGGGTTTGGGTTCTGCGATCCGGATCTCCCGGAGGGTTAACGAATAGAGGTCGTCTGCTGGCTTCCGATTATTGCTCCTGCTCCTTTCCAGAACGTGACGTTCCATGGGGAGCTGAAGCACCGGTTACAGGGGCGCGTCCGCGACGGATTTTCACCGCCTTCCGTTACAGATATTCGCTTATGCGGATAAACGGATATAATAAAACGACCAGTAATGCAATGGATAATAACCCTTTTTTTGGGCGTCTTGGATGAGTTAAATTACGGAAATGCAATGACTTGAGGGTATAGGCATTACAATGCCGAATTAGTTGTTGCGGTTCTGATTATTATACCATATCTTGTGTTGGTTCTCATCATTCAGTCAACATGTAGTGCTTTGTCATGTTTTAAATGCGAAGGGCTGTAAGGTGTTAAACCCCAGAAAATAACCGTTTTTCTGATTTTAGAATTCCTCGTTTCGTCAAATAAATAGGTAGATTATGAGTAAAGAGTTGTTGGTTACTAAGCGCAATGGGGAACAGGCTCCGATGGATCTAGAAAAGATTCATAAGGTCATCACCTGGGCCGCGGAAGGGCTCGAAAATGTATCGGTTTCGCAGGTCGAGTTGAAGTCGAAGATCCAGATGTATGATGGCATTAATACGTCGGACATTCATGAAACGATTATTAAATCAGCGGCCGACCTCATTTCTGAAGAGACGCCCGATTATCAATATCTAGCGGCTCGCCTTGCCATTTTTCACCTCCGAAAAAAAGCCTACGGTCGCTTCACCCCGCCTTCCCTGTTCGAGCATGTTTCCAAAATGGTGAAAGCCGGGCGGTATGATGCGCAGATATTGGAAGATTATACCAAACAGGAACTGGAGGGCATGGAGCGTTTCATTTGCCATGAACGCGACTTGAATTTCAGCTATGCCGCGGTGAAGCAACTCGAGGGAAAATATTTGGTTCAAGACCGTGTGTCGGGCCACATTTTTGAAAGCGCCCAATTTTTATATCTCCTCGTGGCGGCGTGTCTGTTTGCGAAGTATCCCGCGGCAACGCGGATGGATTATATTAAGCGTTTTTATAATGCGATCTCCACATTTAAGATTTCGCTACCCACGCCGATTATGGCCGGCATCCGCACCCCCACACGTCAGTTTTCTTCCTGCGTGCTGATTGAATGCGGCGACAGCTTGGATTCGGTTAATGCCACCGCGAGCGCCATCATTAAATATGTCAGTCAGCGCGCAGGTATCGGCATTAATGCCGGTCGTTTGCGGGCTCTGGGAAGCCCCATTCGAAATGGTGAGGCCTTTCATACCGGGTGCATTCCGTTTTATAAACATTTCCAAACTGCGGTAAAAAGCTGTTCGCAGGGCGGGGTGCGCGGCGGAGCCGCCACACTGTTCTATCCACTTTGGCATCTGGAAGTGGAAGACCTATTGGTGCTGAAAAATAATCGCGGTGTGGACGAAAATCGCGTGCGCCATCTGGACTATGGCGTGCAATTTAACCGTTTAATGTATCAGCGCATGCTCAAGGATGAACAGATTACGCTCTTCAGCCCACACGATGTGCCGGGCCTTTATGATGCTTTTTTCCAGGACCAGGTGGAGTTTGAACGGCTGTATGTGAAATATGAAGCCGATGAATCCATCCGCAAACGCCAGCTTCCGGCCTTGGAGCTGTTCACCCTATTTGCCCAAGAGCGGGCGAGTACGGGCCGGATCTATCTGCAGAATGTCGACCACTGCAACACGCACAGCCCGTTCGATCCGGCTGTGGCGCCGGTGCGTCAGAGTAACCTCTGCCTGGAAATTGCACTGCCCACCACGCCGCTGAATGATGTGAACGATGAGGATGGCGAGATTGCACTTTGTACCCTTTCCGCCATTAACCTTGGAACCCTCGGTTCGTTGGATGAACTCGAAGGACTCGCCGATCTTACCGTCCGGGCACTCGACAGCCTGCTCGACTATCAGGGCTATCCGCTTCCGGCGGCAAAGCAGGCTTCGATGGGCCGGCGCACCCTCGGCATTGGAGTCATTAACTATGCGTATTATCTGGCGAAAAATGGGGTGCGCTATTCCGATGGCTCCGCCAAACCGCTGACCCATCGAACCTTTGAGGCCCTGCAATTCTATATGCTGAAAGCCTCGGTGAAATTGGCTCAAGAATTTGGGGCCTGTCCGAAGTTCAATGAAACAACGTATGCCCAAGGTATTTTGCCCATCGACACCTATAAAAAGTCGCTCGATGGGGTGTGCAATGAACCGCTTCATTTGGATTGGGCTCAGTTGCGAAAAGAAATTGTGGAGCACGGCCTGCGCAACTCCACCTTAACGGCGTTGATGCCTTCCGAAACCTCTTCGCAGATCTCAAATGCCACGAATGGCATTGAGCCCCCCCGCGGACTGATCAGCGTGAAATCGAGTAAAGACGGGGTACTGAAGCAAGTGGTGCCGGAATATGAAACGCTTAAAGATCAGTATGAATTGCTTTGGGATATTCCGGATAACTCGGGCTATCTGGAACTGGTGGCGATTATGCAGAAATTTATTGATCAGACCATTTCGGCCAATACGAACTATGATCCCACGCGCTATCCCGAGAATAAAGTGCCCGTGAAGCAGATCCTGAAAGATATGCTCAAGGCCTATTCGCTCGGCATTAAAACCCTCTATTACCACAATACGCGGGATGGGGCGGCGGACCACATGGGCGAGATTCAAGATGACGATTGTGTCGACGGGGCCTGTAAAATTTAAAGGAGAAGTATCATGGCATTTTCAACATTTCGGCAAGAACCCAACAATCCACTCACCGAACCGATGTTTCTAGGAAACAGCGTGAATGTTTCGCGGTTCGATCAGCAACGGCATCCTATTTTCGAAAACATCATCGAAAAGCAACTCTCCTTTTTCTGGCGGCCCGAGGAAGTGGATATTTCAAAAGACCGGGCCGATTGGCAGTCGCTCACCGAGTGCGAACAGCATATTTTCATTTCCAATCTGAAATATCAAACGCTGCTCGATTCGGTGGCGGCCCGCAGTGTGAATATCTGCTTTCTTCCGTTGGTTTCGCTACCAGAGCTCGAAACGTGGGTGGAAACCTGGGCCTTTTCGGAAACCATTCATTCCCGGTCCTACACCCATATTCTCCGCAACCTGTTTGCCGATCCCAGCGAGGTGTTCGACGATATTGTCGTGAATGAAAATATCATCAGTCGGGCGAAAGATATTACGTGCTATTTTGATGAAATCATTCTGATGACGCAGATTTATTATTCCCATGGAGAAGGCCCCTTTGAGTTTGAGGGACGGATCATTCAGGTGACCCGCCGCGAAATGAAAAAGCGGTTGTATCTTGCCGTCTGCGCCATCAATGCGTTGGAAGCCATTCGGTTCTATGTTTCATTTGCCTGCTCCTTTGCTTTTTCCGAGCGCAAGCTACTCGAAGGAAATTCCAAAATCATTAAACTGATTGCGCGCGACGAAGCGCTGCACTTGACCGGCACCCAGCATATTCTCAATCTGTGGGCCGACGGCGGCGACGATCCTGAAATGGTCGAGGTTGCGGCGGAATTGCATGAGGAGGGTTTGAAACTGTTTCTAGATGTGGTGGAACAGGAAAAAGCGTGGGCCGATTATCTGTTCAAAGATGGGTCCATGATTGGAATGAATGCCGCCATTCTGAAACAATATATTGAATACATCAGCAATCAGCGGCTGCTGGCCATTGGCTACAAACCGCAATTCGACATTAAAACCAACCCGCTGCCGTGGATGAATTCCTATCTTGTCAGCGATAATGTGCAAGTGGCTCCACAGGAAGCAGAGATCTCCTCGTATCTGGTTGGACAGGTGGATTCCTCCGTCAATAGCGACGATTTTGCCGGTTTCGAGTTGTAACATGGGGCATCGGATTTTTGTGGATGAAGCACTGAAGCCGGTGACCTATGAACCGGCGGATGAGCACAATGTATTGAGATGCCTCGAAAAAGATGGGGTTGAAATGCATAGCCATTGTTGCGCCGGATTCTGCGGAACCTGTCGGGTGGTGCTGCTGCGCGGGCAGGTGAGCTATCCGGGAGGAGCGCCGCTTGCATATCTGCGGGAAGGCGAGATTCTGCCCTGCTGCTGCGAGCCCACCACCGATATTGAGATCAAGACCTACTGATTCGGCACGCTTCTCGACATGGGAATGCTTTTAGGTATGCTCCGATCCAATCATTGGAAACGAGGAATTTATGAACGTTTTATTAGTTGGAGACATTGTTGGAAAGCCGGGCCGCCACGCCTTTACACAGATTGCGGCACAGCTTCGCAACGAAGGCCGCGTGGATTTCATTATCGCGAATGCGGAAAATTCTGCTTCAGGTCGCGGACCCACCCCCGAAATTGCAAATGCCATCCTCAATGCGGGGGCCGATGTCATCATTCTCGGCGATCATGCTTGGGATAGCAAAGATATGGTGGCTGGCATTGATTTGGAAGAGCGGATTATTCGGCCAGCCAACTTCGGAAAAGGTGCGCCCGGAAAGGGCTGGGTTCGTGTGGATACGCCGGAAGGCTCCTTGGTCGTCATGCAATTGATCGGTCGTGTTTTCATGCAGCCGAACTATGACTGCCCCTTCCAAATGGCCGACCGTATGCTGAATGGCCAGCTCAGTGGTGATAAAGTCATCTTGGTCGATTTCCACGGCGAAGCCTCCTCCGAGCGCATGGCCATGGGCCGCTTCCTTGATGGGCGCGTAAGCTCGGTAACTGGAACGCATACCCATTGCCAGACCTCCGATAATCGGATTCATCCCGGCGGAACGGCCTATATGACCGATCTCGGCATGACCGGTCCGCAGGATTCCATTCTCGGCCGCGAAGTGGAGCCCGTCATTAAAAAATTCCTAACCGGAGTCCCCCAGAAATTCGCCGTCGCCAAAGGCAACCCCACCCTCGAAGGCGCCATTGTGGACGTCGATATGAAAACCGGCAAAGCCAACTCCATCGAGCGTATCCGCATTTCTGTTTAGAGCGGGATGCGTACCGATTGAGGCGTAATTTGTTGACGGGCCTACCTGGTTCGTGGCTTGGAACGGTTTTCAATGGGGCATATCCGGAAGCGCGTCAGTGGATCGAGGCTTCATTAACCGAAAGAATCTATGATGAGTAATTCCAAGCGTCAGGTGTATTCCGTCTCCGAGATCAACCGCAAGGCGCGGATGGTGTTGGAAAATGCCATGGGCGAGCTGTGGGTGGAGGGCGAGCTTTCGCGTGTGACTCTCCATGCGAGTGGCCATTGGTATTTTACCCTGAAGGATGCCGGTGCGGCGGTTTCGTGCGCGATGTTTGCGCGGGATAATGCGTCGGTCCTGTTTACGCCGAAGGATGGCATTCAGGTGCAGATGCTGGCGCGGCCGAGTTTGTATGAAGCGAGCGGGCGCTATCAGCTGATTGCTTCCGCCATGGAGGAGGCTGGAAAAGGGAACCTGCAGGAGCAGTTCGAGCAACTGAAGGCCAAGCTGGCTGCGGAAGGCTTGTTTGATGCGGACCACAAAAAGCCGTTGCCGGTGCTGCCGAAAAAGATTGGGGTGGTCACTTCTCCGACGGGTGCCGCGATTCGCGATATTATTACGGTGCTGACTCGCCGATTTCCTAACCTTGAGATCCTGCTTGCACCGGTCATGGTGCAGGGGCCGACGGCGGCGAAGAGTATTGCCGCTGCGATTGATTTTCTGAATAAGCGGGACGCTTGTTCTGTATTGCCGATCGATGTGATGATTGTGGGGCGCGGGGGCGGATCGATTGAAGATCTTTGGGCGTTTAATGAAGAGGTGGTGGCGCGGGCCATTTTTAAATCGGAAATCCCTGTGATCTCCGCGGTGGGGCATGAAATTGATTTTACGATTGCTGATTTTGTGGCTGACCTTCGGGCGCCAACCCCTTCGGCGGCTGCGGAGCTGGCGGTGCGGGAAAAGGGCGACCTCGAAGGCAAAATTGCGCTTTATGATCGGCGGCTGAAGCAGAGCTTGAAGACGTTGAATCAGGATTTCCGGTTGCGGCTGAATCGGGCGGCGCATAGTTATGTGTTCCGTGAACCGGCGGCCTTGGTGAAGCACTATCGGCAGAGGGTCCAAACCCTGGAAATCCGGATGAGCGATTTGCTGAAATTGGAGGCCCGTTCCACGTTCCAACGGTTGGAACGTTCCCATGTTCGGATGGCGCACCTGCTGCAATCGGGCGTGCAACAAGCGCATCAGCGCGTGGATGAATTAAGCATGGTGCTGCGCCACGAGATGGATCGAAAAGTAGAGCGTGATCGGCAAAAACTGTGCGGGTTGGAAAATCAGTTGCGTATGCTGAATCCGCTAGCGGTGCTGGGGCGGGGCTATAGTTTGACGCGGAAGCCAGATGGAACGGTGGTCCGGACCAAAAGGGATGTTGAGCTGGGGGATACGCTGGTGACGCAGTTTGCCGATGGTAAAGTAGTTTCCAATATTATAGAAAAAGAGTAAGTACGCGGTGAGGAGATAAATTATGGCTGAAAAGAAAAGCGAGGATTTTGAACCGTCATTGGAACGACTCGAAGAGCTCGTAGACCAAATGGAGGGCGGGGAATTGAGCCTTGAGGAAATGATTAAACATTTCGAAGAGGGCTCGAAGCTGGTGGCGGTCTGCACCAAAAAGTTGAATGAAGTGGAGCAGAAAATTGAGAAGCTCGTCAAGAAAGATGGCGAACTGAAAGAAGTTCCGTTTGACGTGGAGGGCTAAATGGACCGTAAGCGCATTATCCTATTTTCTTTCTGCGGCCTTCTGATTCTGAGTGCTTTTATTTCCTCCCAGATCCGCCGCCAGCAAGACCCGGCTGCTCCATCGTATCCGCGCGCGGATATTCCAAATTCCCATTTTACGCCGCGTCAGCGCCCGATTACGGGCCGCAATGCCGCGCGCGAATATAGCGATGCCATTGCGGATGCGATTGAAAAGGTGATGCCGGCCGTGGTGGTCATCCGCACGCAGAATGTAATGAAACGGCGGGAACGTTTTGCGTTGGATCCCTTCGGAATGTACGAAGGGTATCGGGATGTTGAAGAGCGGGGAAATGGCGAAGGCTCTGGCGTGATTATTGATGAGCGCGGCTATGTGCTGACCAGCTGGCATGTGATTGAAAATGCGGTGGGCGGAGAGGTGATCCTATTTGATGGAAGCCGGAAAAGTGCGAAGGTGGTGGGTTTTGACAAGGCAACGGATCTGGCCATTTTGAAGATCCAAGAGATAGGGTCCAATTGTTCGGTGGTGGAGTTTGGCGATTCCGATGCTGTGCGGGTGGGTGAAGTGGTCATTGCCATTGGCTCGCCCTTCAGTTTGCAGCAGACGGCCACGGTTGGGCATGTGAGCCAGACGGGGCGTAAAGTCAACATTCTGCCGTATGAAGATTTTATTCAAACTGATGCGGCGATTAATGAAGGCAACAGTGGCGGGCCGCTGATTGATGTGGACGGGCGGTTGATCGGGATTAATACGGCGAAGAAAACCGATGATCAACAGAAGGGGGTCGGTATTGCTTTTGCGGTGCCTTCGAACCTGGCGATGGTGGTGGCTAAATCCATCATCGAGAAAGGGGTGCATGAATGGCCGTGGATCGGTGCTTATTTTTACAATGTGGATAAAAGTTATCAGGAAGATATTTTTAGCGGAGTCGGGGTTATCATTTCACAGGTCTGGAACAATTCTCCCGCGGCTCGGGCCGGTCTGCAACCGGGAACGGCGGTGTTGGCCGTGGATGGTATGCGCGTTCAGAGTGAGCAGGATATCGAGCGGATCATCTATAGCAAGTCCGTGGGCGATCGCGTGAAGTTTCTCTTTCAGGTTAAAGAAGAGGAGCCCCTCGAAATTGAGCTGCTGCTGGAGGAATTTCCCGGAGTGACCGGTTAACGTATACGAAAATTGCGCATCCCCGCGTGTTCAAACCCAAGAGCCGCCCGCTCTTCTGGGCTGAAGCTCATCGACCTTAGTTTCGCTTTTCAAACGGAATAAAAAAGGTAGAGTGCGCGGGCATTTATGAGGAACCCCTACTTATGGCTACAAAGAAAAATAGTCGGCTTGTTGCCGCAGAGATCATCTTCCAATGGTTGGAAGACGAAAGTTTTCCCGATCGGCAGCTTGCGAAAGTTGAAAACGATCATGCCTTTATTCTCGAAGTGGTGAATGGCGTAGTTCGAAACTGCGAGATTTTCCAATGGTTGGAGAATAAGTGGCTGAGAAATGAGCCCGAGCTCATTTTCAAAGCGGTACTGTGGGTTGGATTCTATCAGTTGCTCTTTATGAACAACGTCGAAGAGTATGCGGCCATTAATGAAACCGTGGAAGCGGCAAAAGGCTATCCGAATGGTCCGGGCACCTCTAAAATGATCAATGCGGTACTCCGCCGAGCCCAGCGCGAAAAAGCGGAGGTCTTAAAAGATTTGGAAAAGCAACCCGCCTATATTCGGCTCTCCCATCCCCAATTTCTCATGGACCGTTGGGTGAAAAACTATGGCGAGGAGGATGCCATTGAATTGGCCAAGTGGAACAACGAACCCCCTTCCGTGATCCTGCGTATTGAGCAGTCGCGCGTTGATGCGGCTGAGTTTATTGATACGCTACGCGCGGCGGATATTGAGCCGCTCATGCACCCGTATAGTGATAAGGAAATTTTCCTGATTCTACCGCGGGGGGTTGGTGTTCGGAAAGTGCCGGGCTATCAAGAGGGCTGGTTCACCATTCAAGATCCTGCCACCTCCGTTTCTGTCGACCTGCTCGCACCGCGTCCGGGCGAAACCGTGCTCGATGCCTGCGCTGCGCCCGGCGGAAAAACGGCCATGATGGCGGGCCGAATGGATGGCCGTGGCGAGCTGATTGCCATGGATATGCACGATGACCGTATTGACGTGCTTAAAGAAAATCAGAAACGCCTGAATCTCGACTGGATTGAAATTGTGAAGGGCGATGCCCGCAAAGCGGAAGCCGTCTTTGGGGACCGGAAGTTCGATGCCATTTTGCTCGATGTTCCCTGCCTGAACACCGGGGTGCTCAAACGCCGCGCAGATGCCCGCTGGCGTATTGATCAGGATCGCATGGATAGCATTGTGGATCTGCAGACGGCCATTCTTACTGCGAGCTCCAAGTTGCTCAAAGAAAAAGGCCGCATGGTCTACAGTACCTGCAGTTTGGAGCCGGAAGAAAACGAGGAGCTTGTTTCAAGATGGATTCGGGATAATCCCGACTTTCGTCTCGTTAAAACGGGAAAATCCTTTCCGCCCGATTCCGGCACCGACGGTGCTTTCGCCGCGCTGATTCGGAAAAAATAGTTATTCAGAACGGTCCAAATGCCCGCGGAGTAGGTGTTGCAGGGTGTGCTCCGCTTCTTGGACGAAGGCCTTGTTTTTTGCCGGAGCTGAGAGGCGAATTTGGACACGTCCCTGCCCGGGGTAGAAGCCAAGTTCAATATCCGCCGGGTGGAAGTTTGCATGGTCCAGCAGGGTAACGATGTCCGACTCGCCGATGCCTTGCGTGCGAACATAGCAGACATAATCCGGTTTAATGTCGGCGTAGCGAACCTGGAGCCAGGGAATAATTTCTTCATGGAGAATGGCATTGAATTCATTGGGCGGGCCGGGGAGTACAAACAGAGTTTTGCCGTCATCGAGTTCCAGCCGCTGGCCGGGGGCTGCTCCCGCAGAATTGAAGAGGGCGGTGGCGTGCTCAAGCACCAGAGCTTGTCGGAGGGCGGCCTCGTTGATGGTGCGACCGCGTTGTTCATACCCTGCCTTTAGATGCGCAACGGTTGGTTGATGAAGTGCGATCTTCTGGTCCAATAGTCGGGCGAGGGCATCGCGGGTGATGTCATCCACGGTGGGCCCTAGTCCACCACTAATGAAAATAAGATGTACACGATGCAACGCTTCTTCCACGACCCGTCCAATGATTGAAAGATCATCGGGAATGGTTGTATCGCGCGAAAGCCGCAAACCGAGGGCGGAAAGGGCCTTGCCAAGGTCTTTGCCGTGCGTATTTAAGGTCTGCCCGCTGAGCAGTTCGTTTCCGATCGAGATAAGTTCAGCTTGTAGGTTCATGCAATGCTCCTCAAAGTAGGAAGGATATTAATATGATGGAAAATACGAAACAACATACTTTACAGGTAGATCACGCTGCGGCCCAAAGGCGGCTGGATGCTTTTCTGGCGACTGAGAGGCCGGAACTCTCTCGTTCGCAGTGGAAAATACTGATTGAAACGGGGAGGGTACTCCGGAATGGTACGGTCTGTAAACCCAATGCAAAGTTGAAGGCCGACGATGAAATCAGTTGGACCCTTCCGGCCCCCGAGCCAAGCACGGCCCTGCCTGAAAACCTTCCGTTGAATATTCTGTATGAAGATGAGTCGGTGATCGTGCTCAACAAAGCGCCGGGTATGGTGGTGCATCCCGCGGTTGGGAATTCAACGGGGACCCTGCTGCACGGGCTGCTTTTTCACGATCCGATTTTCCAGACCTTGGAACGGGCGGGCATTGTGCATCGGCTGGACAAAGATACGAGCGGCGTAATCGTGGTGGCCAAATCAGAAAAGGCCCTGCTTGAACTTCAGCGTCAGTTCAAGGAGCGAGAGACCGAAAAGGAATATCGGGCCCTTATCTGGGGAAAACCGCGAATCAGTGGGCGAATTGAAACGTTGCTGGGTCGGCATCCGGTGCGCCGCAAAAAGCAGTCGGTGCTGAAAGAGGATGGGCGGAATGCAATCACTACGTTCCACTGTTTGGAACAATTTCCGACCTGTGCATGGATGCAGGTGAATATTGAAACCGGCCGAACGCATCAGATTCGAGTGCATATGCAGCATATCAAACATCCCATTGTTGGAGACACGCTATATGGCCGTTCGCACAAGGGGCGGCTTCCCATCGAACCGGAGCGGCAGATGCTGCATGCTGCCAAGCTTTCTTTTACCCATCCCGAATCGGGGAAAAGGCTTTCTTTTGAAGCGCCGCTGTTCGATGATATGTGCGCTTTATTGGAGGCGCTGCGGGCGTCCTCAACCAAACGGGTAGGAAAATAATTTGCGGCCCGATTTGAATACTAATTTTGTCCGAAATCATGAGGGAACCACCCCACATCGTCATGGCTGAAGAAACTACATTTTATGGGTTGATTGAGGATCTCGGGAACTATCTTGAGTATCAGCGCGACGAAGGGGTAACGCGCGTCGAAGTGGACCGCGCCGTGCTGAAGGAGCTGGCGAAGGAGCCGGAGCCCGAAGTGGATAAGGCATGGGTGGTGGAAGCCGCGCCCATTCCAACCGGCTTTAAAACCATGGACGCCATTGCCGCACATATTTCCACCTGTACCAACTGCGAGCTCTGTCAGGATCGAACCTCCACCGTGCCGGGGGAGGGCAAGTCGGATTCGCCAGATATCATGTTTGTGGGCGAAGGGCCCGGGGTGGACGAAGATGCTCAAGGACGCCCGTTTGTCGGGAAGGCCGGGCAGCTATTGGGTAAAATGATTGAGGCCATGGGGTATTCCCGCGAAGAGATCTTTTTGAGCAATGTGGTTAAATGCCATCCGTTGAAAAATAGAAAGCCGGTGAGAGAGGAGATGGAACTTTGCCTGCCTTATCTGCGGCAACAGATCGGGCTGATTCAGCCCAAAATCATCGTGGGGCTTGGTGGGCAAGCCATGGAAGGGCTGTTGGGGCGTCCGGTGAGCATCACCCGCATGCGCGGCGTTTGGCAGGACTATAATGGAATTAAGCTGATGCCCACCTTACACCCGTCTTACCTGCTGCGCGTTCCTGCCAAGAAAAAGGAGGCCTGGACCGACCTTAAGTTGGTGCTTGCCGCCCTGGGTAAAGAGCCGCCCCGCCGGAAGTAGATCCGAAATTCTTCTGGTTTTTACTTCGTACCGGTGAACCTCCAAAGCATCGCGGCCCTTGTATTCGGCGTATTAAAAGTAGTGGAAATAAAAAAACGAAGATCGATGCCCTGAATTTATGGCTTTAATTTTCATTTTATTCCGTGCGACTATTTTTTATAGGGTATAAGGGGGGAACGATTTGGGCATTTAAGGTCGTGACTATTTTTTACTCGCAAGGGAGACGCTTTGCATTAACATAGCGCGAAATTATGGTGAACAGCGAAAATCCAGAGCCGGAGGAGTCCTCGGAAGAAAAGAGCAAGGTGCCTTGGGGTCGAGCTTCCGCAGACGAAGAAACGGGCGTGGATGATGGCCCCGCCGATGATGAGCTGGTGCTGAAATCGCAACAGGGCGATGTGAATGCCTTTGATCTGCTCGTGGATCGTTATTATCAAAAAATTTATGGGCTAACCTATAATATGACCTCCAACCGCGAGGATGCGGAGGATCTGACACAGGAAATTTTCATTAAAGCTTTTGAGGCGTTGCCTCGCTTTAAAGGAAAGTCCTCGTTCTATACGTGGCTCTACCGAATTGGCGTTAATAAGACCATAAACTATCGGAAAAAGCGCAATAGTAAGCGTGCGCTGAGTCTCGATGCGTTCGATCAGGACATCAAAATGGACGATGCCTATCATGATCTAACGGCCAAAGGTTCCCCCCTACGCAGCATTAGTTTGTCTGAATTACAAATAAGATTGAACGAAGCCCTACAAGGTCTGTCTGAAAAGCACAGAACCGTGGTGGTGTTGCATGATATGCAAGGCGTTCCCCACGACGAAATCGCGAAAATAGTTGGGGCTTCGGTGGGAACAGTACGATCGCGGCTGTTTTATGCCCGAAGGCAAATGCAGAACGAATTGTCGGAATTCATGAAATGAATAATAAAACAAACTTAGAAATGTCGTCCGAAGATCACGCCGAAGTTCTCTTGCAACAGCTGTTGCATTTGAAGCAGTACGAAAGGCCTGATGCGGCCCGTATGACGCGCAATAAACAAAATATCATGCGTTCCGTGCGTCAGTCTCAGTCGGAGAAGCGTAAACCGCTGTTGGATCGGCTCGAAATCAATATTCCCTGGTTCTTTTCAGAACCAAAATTTGGAATTGCGGCATTATTTGTGGCCTTTGTGGGGCTGCAGTATGTGGGGGTTAATGCCCGAAACTCAGCAACGAGCACGGGGATTTACACCTCGACTGCGAGCCTCTCCTATGAACAGGATGCCGTCGTTTCTGTGGTCACCAACCGCTACCCGACTCTCCCGAACAACTATAAGCTCTTTGCTCAACCCGCGGGCAACCAAAGCGTTCTGCCGGCGAGTTTTAAGCTGAAGAGATAAACATCGACTCCCTCTAACCCCGAAAAAGCGCACGGTAGAAAATCCCGCGCGCTTTTCTTTGGATCATAAATAAAAAGCGCCGATGGAATCATCGGCGCTTTCTGCATTTCCAGGATTATGGAATGGGGAATTCTGCCGTGAGTGCAATCACTTCTTTACGCACTTGGGCAATAACGGAATCGTTGTTGATGTTGTGCAACACGCGTTTGATGAATTCGGCAATCTTTTCCATCTCAGGTTCTTTCATGCCGCGGGTTGTGATGGCCGGAGTGCCGATACGAATGCCAGAGGTCACGAATGGGCTCTTTGTATCAAACGGGATTCCGTTTTTATTCACGGTAATCGCCGCTTTATCCAACGCAATGGCCGCATCTTTACCTGTGGTGCCTGCACCCGTCACATCGATTAGCATTAGGTGGTTGTCGGTGCCGCCGGAAATGAGCCGAAGGTCGTCCCCTTCCAGCGCTGCTGCCAGCGCCTGTGCATTTCTAACAACTTGCTGCTGATACTGTTTAAATTCAGGTTGAAGATCTTCGAGGAAGCACACGGCTTTGGCCGCAATGATGTGCATCAGCGGTCCGCCCTGAATGCCCGGGAAGACCTGACGGTCGATATCGGCCGCAAATTTTTCCTGGCAAAGAATCATCCCACCACGGGGGCCGCGCAAGGTTTTGTGCGTGGTGGTGGTAACAAACTCAGCATAAGGTACCGGATTCGGATGGCAACCTGCGGCAACAAGGCCCGCAATGTGTGCCATATCAACCATCAGGTACGCGCCGCAGCTGTCGGCAATTTTGCGCAGACGTTTGAAATCGATGATGCGGGAATACGCGGATGCACCAGCCACAATCATCTTCGGCTTATTTTCATTGGCCAGTTTCTGAATGTTGTCGTAGTCGATCTGTTCCGTTTCTTTATCCACTCCGTAAGGAACAATATGGAAGAATCGGCCCGAAAAGTTCATCGGGTGTCCGTGGGTCAGATGACCGCCTTCAGCGAGGCTCATCGCGAGAATCGTATCGCCGGGGTTGAGCATGGCATAATAGACGGCCATGTTGGCGCCGGAACCATGATGCGGCTGAACGTTTACGTGTTCTGCGCCAAAAAGCTCTTTGGCCCGGTCGATGGCGAGGCGTTCGGCTTCATCGACCCATTCGCACCCGTTGTACCAGCGTTTGCCGGGATAGCCTTCTGCATATTTGTTGGTCATGCGTGAGCCAACCACTTCGCGTACGGCTTTGCTGACGATGTTTTCGGAGGCGATGAGTTCCAGATTTTCTTTCTGGCGTTCATCTTCCTTCTTCAATAGCGCGTAGATTTCTGGATCGGCGTCGTAAACCGCAATGGTGCTGCTGCTTTCGGAGGCATAGTCCTTAATCTTATTGATCCGACGCTCGTGGCGTCCGCCTTCGAATTTGGCCGACAACCATGCTTCGAGGAGGCCTTCCACTTCGGCGTCGTCGGTATATTTTCCGGACAGGCAGAGAATGTTGGCATCGTTGTGCTGGCGGGTCATGCGGGCCATTTCCGCATTTAGGCAGAGGGCTGCGCGAACGCGCGGAAATTTATTGG
This sequence comes from Pontiella sp., assembly GCA_037132875.1. Lineage (GTDB taxonomy): Bacteria > Verrucomicrobiota > Kiritimatiellia > Kiritimatiellales > Pontiellaceae > Pontiella. The sequence continues at coordinate 42,503 of JBAHZU010000088.1, read as the reverse complement.
CGGTCATGCTTACACCGATGCCGGTGGTACAGCAGATGATGCCCTGGTCGACCGTTGCGTTGGATACTTCATTGGCCACAGCGGCCGCATAGTCAGAATAATCGACGGAGTCTGTGCTGTCGCAGCCAAGATCTTCAACAATGATCCCTTTGTTCAGCAGAATTTCCGCGATGCGGGTTTTAAGAGCAAAACCTCCGTGGTCTGAACCAATTGCAATCTTCATATTAAATCATTCCTCAAGTTTACTTTTGTTCGCTACGAATAAAAAGGATTAGGTCCGAAAGGGCCCGATCAATCTCGTCACGTGTCCTTTTGTAAGTGATTAGCGATCCGCCGAACGGATCGGACACATCGACGGGCACTTTCGATGTTCCGAAGGAGTTAATCAAGCAAACTTTGTTTCCAACCTCTGGAAAGGAATTAAGAACATGTGCCGCGTGTTCTGCGGTCATGGTGATAATTAGTGTGGCATTTTCAACAAGCTCTGCAGTAACAGGTTGGCTTTTGTGTTTGGAGAGATCAATGCTCTGTTCCTGAAGGGCTTCCTCGGCAGGCCTGCTGGCCGGAGAGCCGGTATTGGCAAAAACACCCGCCGATTGCACCTCCCAGTTCAGTTCCTTCCCGATCCGTTGGCGAAAAAGGGCCTCGGCCATCGGACTTCGACAGGTATTTCCTGTGCATACAAATAAAATCATCTTCATTGCCTAGCTCCTATTCACAATACATTCACAACGGACTACGTTTTATGCGGGGGGTCTGGGTGTTTAAAAAGGGTTTCAATGGCTGAAAAGGGCACCCGGCCTTCGCGCAGGCATTCAATGTGGTCCTGATTCACTTTAACCACGGTGCTCGGAATGGCTTGGGCCGCAGAGGGGCCTGCGTCGAGCACGAGGTCGGCATTCACCGCCGCAAGGGCTTCCTGAGCGGTTTTTGTATCTGGTTCTCCGCTGAGATTGGCACTGGTCAGGGCCAGCGTCTGTCCGCAGAGCTTGGCCAACTCGGTGGCCACGGGATGAGCTGGCACGCGGTAGCCCGTCCAGCCTTCAGCGGTTTCTAGCACCACGGTAAGAGGGCCGGGCCACCAGGTCTGAGCCAAGGCATCGAGCCCTGCGTTCCAATGTTGGGCCGCCGCCTTCACCTGCGGGCCATCGGCCGCGAGGCGGGCCATGGGTTTGTTGCCGTCGCGCCCTTTGGCCTGGATCAGTTTTTCCAACGCCCCCGGAGCGGATGGATCGCACGCAATGCCATAGACCGTTTCGGTGGGCACAATCACCAATCCGCCCGCCCGCAGCACATCGCGAGCTTTTTTTAAGAGGAGGATGTCCGGATTTTCTTTATCTATTTTTAAGATCGGGATCATTCGGCCGATTCTACCGACCCCCTTTCTCAAATCAAGCGGCGGGCGGTTTTTTCCGTGGCCTTTCCCCGCATTGGAAACTACATTGATCCGCTTATGGCCACCATTGCAAAAGTTGTAGTAGAGATATCGCTGGACCGAGAGTTCGATTACCGGATTCCGGTGCACCTGCAATCGGAAATTCAGGTCGGTTCTCAGGTGAATGTTCCCTTCCGTTCGCGCGAGCTGCGTGGCTTTGTGGTTGGGCTGGCCAACTATTCTGCTTTTGGCGATAAGCTGAAGGAGCTTTCCGGGGTGGTGGGCGATAAACCACTGATCCCCGACGAGATCATGAAGTTGGCCTATTGGATTGCCGACTACTACTGCGCACCCATTGAGCAAGCCGTCCGCACTGTCCTGCCCAGCGCCGTTCGTAAGCGCGGCGCTCGTCATAAAAAGCAATTGTTTGTGTCGCTCAACATAGATGCAACGCCTGCCCGTGCGCAGCGCCGTTCTTCCAAATGCGACGAGGGCGGCGCTTCTGCGCTGACGGGCAAGCAGGGCGAAGTGTTCCAAACCTTGGAACAGCACGGGGCGATGACGGTTGCCGAATTGAAGGAACGCGTTGGATGTTCCGATTCGCCGATTAAGACCCTCGAGAAAAAAGGGCTCGTCACCATTGCTGAAGAAATCATTCAGCGCGATCCGCACGCCGGGATAGAACTTCTGCGCACCAAACCATTTGATCTGATGGTGGAGCAGCAGACGGCGCTCGATATCATTAATCAATCCATGGATCAGGAAAAACCAGGCACTGTGCTGCTGCACGGTGTGACTGGAAGTGGCAAGACTGAAGTGTATTTGCAGGCACTCCAGCACGCGCTGGATCAGGGAAAGGGAGCCATCGTTCTCGTTCCTGAAATTGCGCTCACCCCGCAGACGGTCGATCGGTTCCGTTCCCGTTTTGGTGATTGTGTGGCCGTTTTGCACTCCAATCTATCGGATGGTGAGCGGCACGATGAATGGCACCGGATTCGGAATGGAGAGGCCAAGATTGCCATTGGAGCGCGCTCGGCTCTCTTTTCCCCCATTGAGAATGTTGGACTGATTGTGGTGGATGAGGAGCACGAAGCCACCTACAAGCAGGATGAATCGCCGCGCTATAATGCGCGCGATGTGGCGGTAATGCGCGGGCACCTGGAAAACTGCTGTGTGGTCCTTGGCTCAGCCACGCCGGCCCTCGAATCATTTGCAAATGTAAAGAATGGGCGCTACACATTGGCAGAAATGCGGATGCGGGTGGATGACCGCTCAATGCCGTTGATGCGGGTGATTGATATGTGCGTGGAAAAAGAGCGCAATGGCCGCCCGCAAATCTTCTCGAGGGAGCTCGTGGAGGCCATCTACGATCGACTCAATTTGGGTGAGCAGACGATCTTGTTTTTAAACCGTCGCGGGTTTTCGTCGTCGATCCAATGCGAGCGGTGCGGCTATGTGGCGGAGTGTGCGGAATGCAGTGTTTCCATGACCTACCACAAGCGAGAGCATAAATTGTTGTGCCATATTTGCGGGGCCGAAGAAAAAGTTCCCGAGCGCTGTCCAGATTGTAAAGATCCCGATTTTAAATATTCCGGCATGGGCACGGAGAAGATTGAAGAGGTGCTGAGTAAGATCTGCCCGAATGCTCGGGTGGCGCGGATGGATTCGGATACGATGCGAAAAAAGGATTCCTATCGCATCGTGCTCGATCAATTCAAGACCGGAAAATTGGATATTCTGCTCGGAACACAGATGATTGCTAAAGGGCTCGATTTCCCGAACGTCACCTTGGTCGGGGTATTGCATGCCGATATGTCGTTGCATGTTCCCGACTTTCGGGCGGGCGAGCGCACGTTTCAACTTTTAACCCAGGTGGCCGGGCGCGCCGGACGCGGAGAAAAAGCGGGAGAGGTGATTGTTCAGGCCTACACCCCGTACCATCCCGCCATTCAGGCGGCGCGCAACTTGGACTATGAGGGCTTCTGCTCGCAGGACTTAGAATTTCGGAAAGAGCTCCTCTATCCGCCCTTTGCCCATTTGGTGCTGCTCACCTTTAAGGGCGAGTCGGAACTGGATGTGATGACCACCTCCGATCAATTCTTCCAACGGCTGGAAAAAATTCTACCCTCATCCGTTACGCATGCCCCCCCGATGCCTGCGCCGCTTGCCCGAGCCAAGGGCTTCTGGCGCTACCAGATTATGCTGCGTTGCGAGCATACCGTTAAAATGACCCGGCCGATTCGTTTCGTACAATCCACGTTCAAACTCCCGAAGGGAATCTCGTTGAGCATTGATGTCGATGCGCTGTCTCTTTTGTAGTGCTTGTATCAGGGGTCCATTCTAACCCCTTGGGCGATTTTGTGCGCGCTTGACAGCGGGCGGTGTTGGAACTACGTTGAACGCCATATGAAACACACATTGAACAACCTATTTCTTAACCTACTACGCATTGGGAATGATCCTGCGGAGACGGTTTGCTTATAGGGTGTTGACGATTCAGCCACTTTTGAAAAACCTCCGCGGGGCGACCTGCGGAGGTTTTTTTGCATTTAGAGCAGATGAATGAGGAAAATGAAATGAAAACAACAACGACGTATTGGAATCCGTTGGCGGATGTTGGCTCGTGGGAGGCTATTGCGGGAACGAATGGCCAAATGCGGCAGATCACCCTTGCGGAAGATGCTGCGACGGGCGACTACACCCGTCTGACTTGGTTTCGGGATGGGTATTCTTCGGAGGCATTCGGGCCGAAGAGCCACGCTTATCCGGAGGAAATCTTTATTGTTTCGGGCAGAATATACGACGAGGCCTTTGATCGGTGGCTAGAGCCGGGCATGTATGCCAGCCGTCCTGCGGGCGAAGTGCACGGTCCGTTCCGGGCAGCGGGCGATGCCGTGGTGCTTGAGGTTTCATTTCCTGGACCGGCGAAAATGCCGGATCTGTTTGCAAATAGGGCTTAAGTGCGTGGTTTTTAAGTTGGAATAGACGCGCGGGGTTGGCTAAATTATACCCCGATTTTGTAACACGGGCTGTGGCTCGTGAATTTGTGGGCGAAACGCCTGCGCTGCATGTGGAGAGAGAAACAATGAGTGTGCCCAAATATGTCATTCCGGAGATGATCAATCTTCCCGACCGCCAGTGGCCGTCGAAGAGTATAACGAAGTCGCCCCAGTGGTGCTCGGTGGATTTGCGCGATGGAAATCAGGCATTGCCCGATCCGATGGATCCTGAGCAGAAGCTTGAATATTTTAAAATGCTCTGCGAGGTTGGTTTCAAACACATTGAAATTGGATTTCCTTCGGCCAGTGCGGATGAATTTAACTTTTTCCGGACGTTGATTGAAGAGGATCTCATTCCGGAGGATGTCTTTATTATGGGGCTCACGCAATCGCGCCCGCATTTGATTGAACGTACCCTTGAAGCCTTTAAGGGCTGTAAACGCGGAATTGTGCACGTCTATATTGCGTCGTCGGATTTGCATATGAAGCAGGTGTTCGGCATGGAGCACGAGCAGTTGATTGAAACGGCGATTGCGGCAACAACGCAGCTTCGCTCGCTGGCTAATGCCATGCCTGAATCGGATATCCGCTATGAATTCTCTCCCGAGGAATTTACCGATACGGATATCGATTTTTCGATTGAGCTTTGCGAGGCCGTGTTCGCTGCGTGGGGCAAAGGGACTCCAGAAAAGCCGTTGATTATGAATCTGCCGGCCACGGTGGAGCGGCGTCCCCCGAACCAATATGCGGATCTGATTGAATATTTTGGCCGCAAGTTCTCCCAGCGCGATTGCATTACCATTTCGGTTCACTCGCACAACGATCAGGGTATGGCCGTGGCCGCCACGGAGCTGGCCCTCATGGCTGGAGCCGATCGGGTGGAAGGAACCCTCTTTGGTCATGGCGAACGCACGGGCAACGTTGATCTCGTGACGAGCGTCAATAATCTCTATTCGCGGGGGATTGAAACGGGGATCGATTTCTCCGACCTTCCGTATGTGGCGGAGATGGTTGAGCGGTTGACGGGCATGCCCATCTATTACCGCCAGCCTTATGCCGGCAGCTATGCGTTCACGGCCTTCTCGGGATCGCATCAAGATGCCATCAACAAGGGCGTGCATAAGCTCTCGGAGGCTCCCGACCGGTTTGGAATGGGGTGGAAGGTGCCCTATCTTCATATTGATCCGGCCGATCTCGGCCGCAAGTTTGAGCGGCTCATTCGGATTAATTCGCAGTCGGGTAAGGGCGGTATTGCGTGGGTGCTGGAGCAAGATTTTGGCATCACGATTCCGAAAGCGATGCAACCGGAGCTCAGCAAATATGTGCAGGGCTACAGCGAAAAAGTGGGGCGCGAAATTAGTGCGGATGAAGTGTATTCCGTTTTCAAGAACGAATTTGTTTCGCCGGAAGGTCCGTACGAACTGGTGGGCTATTGGCCGCGCCCGGATGATAAGGATCCCACCTTCATTCATGGAGAAGTGAGTGTCATCGTGAAAGGGGAAGCGAAAATTATCAAAGCCGATGGGAATGGCCCGATCTCCGCCTTTGTGAATGCCATGCGTGAGGTGGTTGAATTTGAATTTAAGATTCATGACTATGATGAAGAGGCCATTGGTGAAGGCGCCGATGCCAAGGCCATGGCGTATGTGCCGTTGGAAGTGAAAGAGGCCGGAGCAATTTATGGGGTCGGTTCCGATTCCAACATCAATCAGGCGGCTGTGAAAGCCATCATTGCCGGTCTCAACCGTATTGCAAAGAAATAGAGGAGATAGAATGAATTTGAGTGGATATACCAAACCGTTTGCTGTGCTGGGTCATCCGATCGGGCATACGTTATCGCCGGTGATGCATAATGCCTCGATGGCTGAACTGGAGTTTGATGGAATTTATTTGGCGCTGGATGTGCATCCGGATCGTCTGATGGAGGTGCTGCCCTCTATGGCGCTGATGGGCTTTGGCGGCGTAAATCTGACGGTGCCGCACAAGGAGATCGCATTCCGGGGGTTGGAAAAGTTGGATGCCAGTGCCAACCTCTTTGGTGCGGCCAATACGGTGGAGTTCACCAACGACGGCATGGTGGGGCATAATACCGATGGGTATGGGTTCCTCAAGGCCTTGGAAGAGGCCTTCGGAAAAACGGTGAAAGGGGATGCTCTCTTTGTGCTGGGTTGCGGCGGGGCGGGACGAGCCACTGCGTTGCAGGCGGCCACTCAGGGTGCCGCATCGTTGGTGTTGGCCGATATTGATGCGGAGCGCGTTCAGAAGCTGGAAGCCGAAGTGAAATCAATTGCGCCGAACGTTGAAATTTTACAGGCCTTGGAAAAGAAGCAGCAGATTGAACTGTGTCGGGCGTGCGATCTGGTGGTGCAGGCCTCGCCGGTGGGGATGAAAAAAGACGATTCCTCGTTGCTGCCGCCCGAAGCTTTCCGTAAAGGGCAGCGGGCCTTTGATTTGATTTATATGTATCCGGAAACCGCCTTTTTGACCACCGCGCGCGAAGCGGGCGCCGAAATCACAAATGGGTTGGGCATGTTGTTGCATCAGGGGGCGCGCGCCTTTGAAATCTGGACGGGCACGGCGCCAAATATTCCGGCGATGCGCAACGCGCTTGAGGATGCCGTTTACGGAAAGTGATGTTTCGTGAGCACGCGTTCGGCTTTTCTGTTTTATACTTTTAGAAGTAGGGTGATATGAACTTTTTTGATGGGTATTGGATCGGCATGGTTTTTTTGCTCGGAGCCTGTTTGGGTAGTTTCCTGAATGTGTGTATTTATCGTATTCCGGCGGAACTCTCGGTGGTAAAGCCGTGCTCGCGGTGTCCAAAGTGCATGACCGACCTCTCTTGGAAGGACAATATTCCGATCTTCGGTTGGATTTTTCTGGCCGGGAAGTGTCGCTATTGTAAAGCGCCGGTTTCTACCCGATACCCGTGTATTGAGTTGCTCACCGCGCTTTTGTTTGTGGCGGTTTGGCTGGTTTATCCGTATCAGCTCATCGTGGTGCCGTATGGGCTGCTCATTTTTGGTCTGATCTTTGGCAGCATGGTCGATTTTGATGAAATGTGGATTCCGGATCGCGTGACCATTGGCGGCGAAATTGTCGGCCCGATACTCAGTTTTATGATTCCGGCCCTGCATGGGACGGATGTGCGGATGGAGAGTTTGATCGCCTCCCTGATTGGCTTAGCCGTTGGCTTTGGGTCGCTCTGGCTGGTTGGCCTGATTGGAAAACTCTTGCTTAAAAAAGATGCGATGGGCTTTGGCGATGTGAAACTGCTCGGCTGTATCGGGGCCTTTCTGGGCTGGGAATCGATTATCTTTATTGTATTTGTCTCGTCCCTGCTCGGTGCGTTGGTGGGCGTTGGTTTTATTGTGGCGAGGAATAAGGAGTGGCAGAGCAAGATTCCGTTCGGTCCGTATATCTCACTCGCGGCCATCATTTGGCTGCTGGGCGGATCGAAGCTTTGGTATATGTATGCGGAATGGATACAGAGTGGAGCCTATTAAGGGCGATCTATTTTACTTTCGTTGAACGTTCATTTCGTCTCTTGCATGAGCCGTGGACACAAAAAAAAGCTCCCGGATTAAGGGAGCTTTTCTGTATTTCCAATGGGTGGAAATTATTTACGTCCGCGACGGCTATTGGCCAGGCGTTTTTTCTTTTCGCTCGGCTTTTCGTAGCAGCGTTTGGAACGCATTGTTTTCAGAACGCCTTCTTTATCCAGCGCTTTTTTCAGACGACGTAGAGCGCGATCAACGCTTTCGCCACGACGTACTTTTACTTCACATGTTTCTTGTGCCATTTTTTAAATTCACCTCCCCCATTCATTTGGGGTCAAAAGAGCGGGAAATCTAGGGGAACGGGCTTGCGAAGTCAAATGTAATATTTCATTTGGTTCGAGCGGTTGAAAGGGGCGTTTTAAGGCTCATTCACGGGGAACCTTATATTTTCGGCAAACTAGGCCCCCTGTTTTTTTTAAGCTTAGTGAATTTGGTGGATGATGAGGCTGCTGATACCTGGTAGGGCACCGAGGTGCGGCATAATTTTAAAGTGCACGTCTGGATGGTTCGCTTGTTCTTTTTGAATGAGCTGCGGAATATCGTTCGCCACGTGGGTTCCGGCGGCGAGAAAATAGGGGAAGATGTTGATCTCCTTGGCGCCGGCTTTAACGAGGGCTGCCACGGCGAAATCGATCGGGGGACTGGAAATTTCAAGAAAGGCACTGCTGACCAGATTAAAGGCCGGCCCTGTATTTTCTTCGATTTGGGTTGCGAGTCGGCGTACCTCCTCGTTGGACTCTTTTCGTCGGCTTCCGTGGGCAATAATTAGCAGTGCTTTCATCGGGGGGTCTCCTTGGTCTTGGCTAGCTCAGGTTGCCGATCATTGATGCCATGGGAAGGAACATGGCGATGACTAGGGTGCCGACCACCCCGGCCAGAATCACAATCAGCAGGGGTTCGATCATTGAGCTGAGCCCGGCAACGACGTTATCAACTTCGTCTTCATACATCTCCGCGGTCTTCAGCAACATGGCGGGCAGTTCGCCCGTTTCTTCGCCAACTTCCACCATTCCCACGAAAATGGGCGGGAAAATGTGGTGGGCTTCAACGGGAGCCGTCATCGGCTCTCCTTCTTCAATATTATCGTATATGTCCTGTACGGCTTGGGAGACGATCTCGTTATTCATGGTCTCTTTGACGATGGTTAAGGCGTTCAGGATTGGAACCCCAGAATCCATCAGGGTGCCCAGTGTGCGAGCAAGATGGGCGAGGGCCGACATGCGGATCAGATTTCCAAACAGTGGAAACTTGAGCTTCAGCGAATCGAGTAAAATCCGGCCGCGGCGGAATTGTTTGCAGAGGGCGTGCACGCCAAAGAGCGCCGCCAGAATGCCGAGGCCCACCGGCCAGTGGTGTTTAACCTGATCGCTGGCTCCCATCACCAACCGCGTGAGCGGGGGCAGGGCGCGGCCATCGAGCAGATCAGAAAAAATGGTTTCAAACTGAGGAATGATGGTCCCCATCATAAAAATCATAATGCTACTAGCAACCAACAGAACCACCAGGGGATAGGTCATGGCGCTCTTGACTTTATTTTTGACCTTCTGGGCCTTTTCCATGTAGGTGGCCAGGCGGTCGAGCACCACATCCAGCACGCCGCCCGCTTCTCCGGCTTTGACCATATTGATGTAGAGCGGGTTGAAAATGCGGGGATGGGCGGCCAGGGCCTGGGCAAAGGTGCTTCCGCCTTCAATGGAATTTGCAATCTCGCGCAACGCTCTTTTTAGGGCGGGCGTGCTTTCTTGGCGTTCCAAGATGTTCAGCCCGCGGAGGAGGGGGAGGCCGGCATGGATGAGTGTGGCCATTTGGCGAGTCAGCACCATCAGCGGTTTGGAGTGGAATGTGCTGAGCGTGGCTGGCCATGGAATTTCCATGTTCAGCCCTTTGCCCCGCGTGCAGGCGCGTCCAATGGTTGGCGGGTTTAGATCGGTTGCGGTGACGTCGGTTGGGAAGAGCCCTTTGCTTTTCAGTTGCGCGGTGGCGGCGGCCTGATCGGGAGCCTGGATGCTCCCGGTCTGTGGATCGCCATGGATGTCGTGGGCTGTATATTTAAATGGGGGCATGTTTCCTATCCGCAGATTCGGTGGACGAACTGTAGCCGGAACTCTTTGTGCCTTGCGAGGGAAAGGTTATTCCGGCGGAGCGGCTCGATCAATTGGGCGGGTTTTTATTTGAGTGTGTATTGCTGAATACATTTCCGCATGGCGGCTTTAAACTTATGGCGCTCCGGAAAGGTGTCTTTGTTGAGATAGGCGTGTGTGAGTCCCAGATTTTTCACAAGGAGGTGTTTCCAATGCACCACGTGGGCTGGCATGGATGCGGAGATGACTTCGATGTCTTCTGGGGTCACCTCGCTCCAGGCGCGAAGCTGATTGCGGTTGAGGAGATGGGCCAGGCTGATGGTTCGGGTGAGGGGGGGTGTTTCTTCCGCGTGTGCAATTTCCCAGAGCTTCTCCGTGGCTTTTGGACTGTCGCAGGCCCCGACCATGGCTTCCGCAAATGCAATATCATACCCCGCGGTATAGATTTCCAGAATGTAGGGAAGCAATTTGGGTTTCATGATGGCACGGCCGCGTTCTATATTCTTCTCTTTATTCGTCGGTCCTTTGCAATATTGATAGTCGTTGAGGATGGTTTTCATTTCCATCGTCTTATTGGTCATGAGCAGGATAAATCCGATCATGCAAATAAAGGTAAAGATCCATTTCATCATATGTATTGTACCACTTCCTCAACCGTAGTGTATCCATCGAGGATACAGCGGATTCCATCTTCGCGGAGCGTGCGCATACCCCGTTCGATGGCTTGGTTTCGCAGGGCAAGGGTGGGTTGTTTTTCAAGGATGGCTGCGCGAAGCACATCATTGATGCGGAGATATTCAAAAATAGCACGCCGCCCTGCATAGCCGCTGTGCCCGCAGGCTTCGCAGCCTGCGCCGCGATAGAAGGGTTGCTGGCCCACCTGGTTTTGATCGAGTTCTAAACGTTGAAGTATTTCATGATCCGGTTGGTAGGCCGTTTTGCATGCTGGACAGAGGGTGCGGACCAGTCGCTGGCCCATGACGGCGACCAAGGTGGAGGCAATCAGGTAGGGTTCGACGTCCATATCGATAAGCCGGGTAATCGCGCCGGGGGCATCGTTGGTATGCAGCGTGCTGAATACTAGATGGCCGGTTAGAGCGGCTTGGATCGAAATTTGGGCGGTATCGAGATCTCGGATTTCTCCGACCATAATCACATCGGGATCCTGGCGCAGGAAGGAGCGCAGGGCCTTTGAAAACGTGAGGCCAATGTTTTCGCGGATCGGCAACTGGATGAGGCCGTCCAGATCGTATTCCACGGGATCTTCGGCGGTGAGGATTTTGGTTTCAGGGGTGTTGAGGTGTTGCAGTGCAGCATAGAGCGTGGTGGTTTTTCCCGATCCGGTCGGTCCGGTCACGATGATAAGGCCATTGGGTTGCTGAATGTCTTCGAGGAACGAGTGCTTTATGTCATCAGGAAAACCAATGCGGTCAATATCGAGTTGCATCTGAGAGCGGTCGAGCACGCGCAATACGACACTTTCTCCGAACTGCGTGGGTAGGGTGGACACGCGGAAATCGATGGCGCGGCCGTTCATATTTAACTGAATGCGGCCATCCTGAGGAAGGCGGGATTCGGCAATGTCTAATCCGGAGATCACTTTAAGCCGGGAGATGATCGGTTGGGCCAGATTTTGCGGCGGAGAGGGCATCTCAAAAAGAGCACCGTCGACGCGCGAACGAATTTTAAATTCATTTTCAAAGGGTTCGAAATGAAGGTCCGAGGCGCGGTCCTTCACGGCTTGGTATAGCATGAGGTTTACAAAATGGATCACCGGTGTGGTGCTGTCCGCACGCTCGAGATTCTCAAGGTCGGCCTGATCGCCCGAAGGAAACGGTGCGCCGGCCTTTTTCAGATCCGAGTCCAGTTCGGAGAACAAATCGTTGATGGAATCGCTCTCCTCGCCGTAAAGCTTCAGGAGGGATGCTTCCACCTGTTCCTTTGTGGCGACAACATAATCGACGCATCTAGAAAGGATGAATGCGAGGTCGTCGGTAACCGCTGGAGGCGGCCAGTCGTATACCGCAAAGACTACGGAATCGTCGTCCATTCGGACGGGCACAACCGCATACATGCGGGCCAGGCTGGCGGGAATGGGGGTTCCTGGGGTTGGAGGAATCTGGGGGGTGGAAAGATCAATCTGTTGGGTATCCAGCATGCGGGCCACTTCGGTCAGAAAAGCGGATTCATCGAGATCGCCCTGTTCGAGGATGATTTCCCGCACAGATTTCCCCCGGCTTAGGTGCTCTTTATGAATGGCGTCCGCCTGATCGGGGGTAAGGCTGCTGTTCTGGACGAGCCCGTTGAGAAATGGATGTTGAATGGGCATCAGTTTTCATCCCTCAGGGTTACACGAAGGACTTCGTTGAGGGTGGTGATGCCTTCGGCCACTTTGCGGAGGCCGTCTTCGCGGAGCGTATGCATGCCGAGTGCCCGGGCCGATGCTCGCAGCTCCGTTGAGGAGGCCCCGCTGTAAATCATCTGCCGCAGGTCGTCGTTCACGTTCATGAGTTCAAAGAGGCCCTTGCGTCCAAGGTAGCCGGTATGGCCGCAGGCCACGCATCCATTGCCCTTCCAAACCTTGGAAAGTGTGCCCACGAGATTCTGTTCGGTGGGGGTGGGGGCGAGAGGTGTTTTGCAATGCACGCAGATGGTGCGGACCAGTCGTTGCGCCATGATGCCTCGCACCGAAGAGGAGATGAGAAAGGGCTTTACCCCTAGATTAGCCAGTCGGGTGACGGCGCTGGGCGCGTCGTTGGTGTGCAGTGTGCTGAGCACGAGGTGGCCGGTGAGGGCGGCGTTGATGGCAATCTCGGCCGTTTCGCGGTCGCGGATTTCGCCGATCATAATAACATTGGGAGCCTGGCGCAGTATGGAACGCAGGGCGGTGCTAAACGTGAGGCCGATGTCGGTCCGCACCTGCACCTGATTGATGCCGTTGAGTTGATATTCCACGGGATCTTCGACGGTGATTATTTTTCGATCCGGTTGGTTGAGTGCGTTTAGGCAGGCATAGAGCGAGGTCGTTTTTCCAGATCCGGTCGGACCGGTGATGAGCAAGATGCCGTCGGGGTATTGGATGAGCCGTTGAAATGTTTTTTGATCGTCCTCATGAAACCCAAGGTGGGGAAGTCCGAGGGTGAGATTCTGTGGGTCCAGAATGCGCATCACCATGCTTTCCCCATGATTCGAGGGGATGGAGGAGACACGCAGGTCCAGATCGCGTCCGGGGACCCGAAGTTTAATACGTCCGTCCTGTGGAAGCCGTTTTTCTGAAATTTTCATGCCCGCCATAATTTTCAGACGGTTGATTACTGAAGGATGCAAACGACGGGGCGGCCCCTCGACCTCTCGCAGGGCGCCGTCGATTCGGTATCGAATGCGAAATTGGGTGGCGAGTGGTTCAAGGTGAATGTCGGAGGCCCGCTGTTTATAGCCTTCGAGAAGGAGCGCGTTGACCAGTTTGATGAGGGGTTCATCGCGGTCTTCAGGGAGGGTAAGGGCGCCGTCTTCCTTTTTGATCGGTTGTTGGTCATCCTCGTTCGTCGGGTCGATGACCGTTTTCGTATTGCTGTCGGTCTGGGGATAGAGCCGTTCGAGTGCGGCGTTGATCTGTTCGGGCAGTGCCGCCTTGATCAGGATGGGTTCTTTGAAGAGATAGCGCAGCGTATCGATGGTTTCGATATCGGTCGGGTCGCCGAAGGCAAACTCATTCTTCTTAAGCGGAACAATGCGGTAGCGACGGGCCGTTTCAGAATGGAGCAGATGGGCGCTCGATACCGGAGGAAAATGAGCATCCAGTGCTGCGGTTTCGAGACCGAAATGGGTGGCTAAACAGGAAAATAATCGAAAGGGGTTGTGGCCGCGGTCTGCCAGCGTGTCGAGCAGGCGGGTCCCAGTGCGGTTGGTCTCAGCAACGGCGGCCTCAAGCTCCAAGGGGCTGATTTCGGTTTTAATGCATTTGGCTATGAGGGTATTATTCACGGTAATCTTCCGATAAGTTGGAAAAAGATCTCACAGGGAGCCGGTGGTGTCAATCAGCAGGGAGGCACGGTGTCTGGGCAAAAAGAAACCCCGCTGGGTTAGGGCGAGGTGCTTTCTGAGTAGCAGAGCAGGAGTAAAACATTTTGGGTTACTGCCCTGCGAACTTGGGAGTTCATACATTAATACGAGGGCTGATGACCAAACGTTATTCAAAAGGTGTATTTTTTTTATTTTTAGGTTTAAGCCGCTCCGAGATTCGTGCTCGGGGTACGCGTGAATGATCCCCCCGTAGCAGATCGTTATTGATCTCGATTTCATCTGGAAGGCTGTTCCGCAAGATAAGGAGGGGGGTTCGGATGGAGGAAGGTGTGCAAGCCGCGCTTCTGGGAGGAGAGGTCTCGTCTCTAATCCCGGGTTGGGAAGGGGGCGGCGGATGATTCTTCGGAACCACTTTGCCCCTACGGAGTTAGATGAGACGGCGGGATGTTGGGGAGGAATCGTGTGGGATGGTTATTTTACGATTTTACCGCTTGCATGCTAGATAGATACAGCTATTATTGCGCGCTCATTTACGGAAGAGGTGTGTTCCGGCCAGCGGCTGGCATTTTATGCGTGGATGGTTTTACTTAACCTTAACAAAAAGGTCAGGGAGCGCGTGTTCCCGCTTTAAACAATGGAATCAACAACCAACAAAAACATGGATGCTAACCACGCCGCCATGGACGCAATGTACGACGATACCCTGAAGAACTTCACCGAAGGCTCTATCGTTCCGGGTAAAATCCTCAGTGTCATCGACGGAGACGTTCTGATCGACATTGGCTATAAATCCGAAGGGATTGTTGCTGCACAGGAATTCAAAGATCTTGACGAAAATCCTGTAGGCCAAGAAACCGAAGTTTTCCTCGAAAAACTCGAAGACGATTACGGCATGATCGTAATCTCCAAACGTCGTGCTGAACAGCAGCGTGCATGGGACTATGTGGTTAACGAATGCGAAGAAGGCAGCATCGTTGAAGGAACCATCAAGAACATCGTTAAAGGCGGCTTCATTGTTGATGTCGGCGTTGACGCGTTCCTACCAGGCTCCCAGCTTGACGTGACTCCAGTTCGTAATCCTGACGAACACATGGGTAAAACCTATAAGTTCCGTATCCTCAAGATTAACCTTGAGCGTAAAAACATTGTTGTATCCCGTCGTGAACTCATCGAAGAGTCTCGTCGCGAATCCCGCCGTAAGATTCTGGCAGAAATCCAGACCGGCGAACTTCGTCCGGGTGTGGTCAAAAACATCACCGACTTCGGTGCATTTGTTGACCTCAACGGAATCGATGGCCTGCTTCACGTCACGGATATGACTTGGGGCCGGATCAACCATCCGTCCGAAATCCTTAAAGTCGGCGACGAGCTGAACGTGATGATCCTCGAAATCGATCTTGAAAAAGAACGGATCAGCCTCGGCCTCAAGCAGACCATGGATAATCCATGGGAAGAAATTGGCGCTCGTTATCCTGTTGGCGGCCGTGTACACGGTAAAGTGGTCAACCTCGCTCCATATGGTGCGTTCGTTGAACTCGAAGAGGGTGTTGAAGGGTTGGTGCACGTTTCTGAAATGTCTTGGACCAAGCGTATCCAGCGCGCAGCGGACGTTCTGAGCGTTGGCGACGAAGTGGACGCAGTGGTTCTGAATGTTTCGACCGACGATAAAAAAATCTCGCTCGGCATTCGCCAGACCGAAGAAAATCCTTGGGAAATTGTTGCGGGTAAATACCCAATCGGGTCCCTCGTGCAGGGTAAAGTTCGCAACTTCACCTCTTACGGTGCGTTTGTTGAACTGGAAGAAGGCGTTGATGGCATGATTCACGTGTCCGATATGTCTTGGACGCGTAAAGTGAATCATCCTTCTGAAGTCCTCAAGAAGGGCGAAGAAGTGCAGACCGTTGTGCTGGAAATCGATTCCAACAACCAACGCATCTCCCTCGGTCTCAAGCAGGCTCAGGATGATCCATGGGCTGGTATTGTTGATCGTTATCCGATCGGCGCGAAAGTCAGCGGCATTGTTACCAAAATCTCTTCCTTCGGCGCTTTCGTTGAAATTGAAGAGGGTATCGATGGTTTGGTTCACATCAGCCAGATTTCCGACGACCATATTGAACGCGTTAAAGACGTAATGAACGTAGGCGACACCATTGAAGCCCGCGTTGTTAAGGTTGATCCGGTGGAACACCGCATCGGTCTGAGCGTCAAAGCGGCCAAAGTTAACGACGACGAATTCGAAGTGCGGGAAGACATGCTCGAAGGCCTTCAGGCCGGTGCTGAGCTTGTTGACCTCGGATCCGCGTTTGATAACGCCTTCGGCGATCAGCTCGAAGAGTGGCATCCTGGCGACAAGAAAGAGGATTAATCCTCCGCTTCTTGACGCGTAATGAAAGCCCGCCCGCAACGGCGGGCTTTTTTTTGTGACTTTCTCTCGGGTTTATGGCTAAATGTGCGCTTTATTTTCCGAAGAGAAAAACCACCGTTTGGACAAAAGAATGAATATTGAAGAACAACTCGATTTCCTGTCGGCCCGTTCGGTTGATTTTATCAACCGGGACGACCTGAAGAAAAAGCTGGAAAAGGCTGCTGCCAAAGGGCGCGGACTTCGCATTAAATATGGGGCCGATCCCTCCGCGCCGGATATCCACCTCGGCCATGTGGTCGGGTTGAATAAACTGCGGGAATTTCAGGATGCAGGGCATACCGTAGTTTTCATTATTGGCGATTTCACTGGCATGATCGGCGATCCCTCCGGCAAATCGGCCACGCGCCCGGCGCTTTCAAAAGAGCAGGTGGCCAAGAATGCGGAAAGCTATAAGGATCAGATTTTTAAAATCCTCGATCCGGACAAGACCGAAGTCCGCTTTAATTCTGAATGGCTGGCCGAAATGAAGTTTGAAGATGTCATTCGTCTCACCGCGCACGTGACCGTTGCGCAGATTTTGGCCCGCGACGATTTTTCCAAGCGCTATGCCGAGAACCGTCCGATTTCGCTGGTGGAATTTCTCTACCCGCTCGTTCAGGCCTATGATTCGGTGATGGTGGAGGCCGATTTGGAACTCGGCGGAACTGACCAACTCTTTAATCTGCTGTTGGGGCGTGAGTTGCAGAAGGTGATGGGCCAGCCCCCGCAGTGCGTCATGACCCTTCCGCTGATTGAAGGACTCGACGGCGTTCAGAAAATGTCCAAGTCGCTCAATAACTACGTCGGAGTCAACGAAGCGCCGCGCGATATGTACGGAAAACTGATGAGCGTGCCCGATGTGCTCATGTGGAAATATTTTGAATTCATCCTCTGCTGGCCGGCAGATCAAGTGGCTGAAATGAAAGCCCAGGTTGAAAATGGCGAGCTGCATCCGCGTGCGGTTAAAGACATGCTGGGCCAAGCGGTAGTCACCCGCTTTATTGGCGCGGAAGAAGCAAAACATGCATCGGAAGAATTTACCCGTGTTTTTGCGAAGAAAGAATTGCCGGATGAAATTCCGGAAGTTGCCCTCCCGGCCGAAGAAATTGGGTTGCTTCGTCTGATGGTTGAAGCTGGCCTTGCCAAGAGCAATGGCGAAGCCCGCCGGCTGATCAAGCAGGGTGCAGTGAAAATTAACGACGAAAAAATAATGGATGAACGCGCTCAGATTGCTCCGGAAGACGGTATGATTATCCGTTCCGGCAAGCGCGGTTTTGCGAAAATAATTATTAATGCGTAAATCGTAATGCGTACATTCCGAGGTATGGGAATGGCGCATCACGGGTTACGAATTACGCCAATCACGGAGAATTGAGCAATGGCTGGACATAGTAAATGGGCAAATATTAAGCATAGAAAAGGCAAAGCCGACGCCGCGCGTGGTAAGGTTTTTAGTAAAATTGGCAAAGACATCATGGTGGCGGCCGGAGCCGGTGGCGGCAACGTGGATGACAACATTCAGCTGCGCGCGCTGGTTCAGAAAGCCAAAGGCGTTTCCATGCCGAAAGATAATATTGATCGGGCCATTAAAAAGGGCACCGGCGAACTGGAAGGCGGCCAGCTTACGGAAGGGTCCTACGAAGGTTATGCTGCCGGTGGAGTGGCCGTGGTCGTGAAAGTGCTGACCGACAACAAAAATCGCTCGATTGCTGAGGTGCGACATACCTTCACGAAAGCCGGCGCCAATATGGCCGACCAAGGCGCAGTAAGCCGCATGTTTCAGCGTAAGGGACAGATCTTTATTGAGAAGAGTCTGACGGACGAAGACACCCTGATGGACCTCGTACTCGAAGCCGGAGCAGAAGACCTGAAGACCGACGGCGAACAGTTCGAAATCATTACCGATCCTGTCGACTACCATGCCGTATCCGATGCCATCACGAAAGCAGGCATCGATATGGCGGAATCTGAGTTGACCCTCATTCCGGATATGATGACCGAGGTGGCTGAACTTTCTAAAGCGCAGGCGATCATGAAATTTGTGGATGCGCTGGAAGCGCTCGACGACGTTCAGGATGTCTACACCAACTTTGAAATTTCCGATGAAGTGGCTGCACAGCTCGAGGCGGAGTAAGTACATATCGGTGATCCGATAAGTGAAAAGAGCACGCAGGGTTAACCGCGTGCTCTTTTTTCATGCTCTCCAAGCAGAAATCGGAGGTGTAAGCCCTTCGGACCCCCGCCTTGATCTCCGCCTTTTTTAGATTATGGGATCATTTCTGGGGCAGAGGGCTGAAGTGCAACGTAAAACGCGAGCAACGCCGCGACCTTCGCGAGCTCCAGGAAGATAAATAGCAGATGGAGTTTCGAGGGCGGAGGACGGTGGCCTTCAATGATCTGTACCGCTCGTTTGGTTAGTTTCGGGGTAAGCCAGATGGTTTGAACGATCACGATGCTGCTGATTAACCAGAGCAGGGCATTGATCAAGGAGACGTGCAGGGGCAGCGTGCCGGTCATAAAAAAGACAAGCATCCAAACGAGGATCAGAAAGACGATCTCTACTTTATTTAAGGACGAGAAAATCAACTTCCCAATGCGCAAGCCAGTCTGAAGTGTTATGCCATCGGCCCGGAATTTTAACCAAGCTTCAAAGAAGCTAATGGCGCTGACAAAGCCCGCCCAAAATAAGAGCATGAGGATCAGTAGGTGATAGGGGGTCTCCATAATTCTCCTTATTCATTCGGTTGGGGCCCCTCGGAGTCGGTATCTACGCCGTCAGGACTCCAGTTGCGTAGTTGCAACCCACTGGGCCCCTGCATTTTTTAAGTTCAGAGGTTCTTTGAAAATAAGTACAATGTTTCAACGGTCCAAGGCAAGAAACAGTAGGGAATGATTGGCTTCAGCTCTTTTTGCTTTCCAATCATTGGAAGGGCGCTAGTTTGGAACATATGGCAAAAGAAACCGTCCGGATTTTAGGAATTGATACTTCGCTTCGCTCAACCGGAGTGGGGATCATCGAGGTGCGTGGCTCAGAAATGCGGGCGTTGGCCTATGGTCGGATTCGGAATAAACCCAAACTGCCGCATTCCCAATGTCTGGAAAATATCTACGTAACCATTTCGGATCTCATCGAAGACCATAAACCGAACTGTGCAGCCATTGAGGGCGTATTTTTTTCCAAGAACCCTAAAACTGCCATCGTGCTGGGGCAGGCGCGCGGGGCCGCCATTGCGGCCTGTGCCGTGCAACAGCTCTCGATCACCGAGCACTCGCCGCGCAAAGTGAAGTCGGCCGTTGTAGGAACAGGGACCGCCGATAAAATACAGGTGGCAAAAATGGTGATGCGGTTGCTGCATCTAAAAGAACAGCCGCAGGAAGATGCCGCCGATGCACTGGCCATCGCCATTTGCCATCATCATCAACTGGCTCTGCCAGAAGAACTGCGCGCTAAACTGATCTAAATGGAACGCCAAGGCTCGGCGGAATAGGTTAAAAAGTTGTACAGTGTGGTGCTCTTCGTGAAAGTGCTTATTATTTCCAGCCAGTTACGCGCGGATCAGTGGATTGAGAATATGCCGCGCTTTGGTATCTGTGAAGGTCGGGGCGTTGGATCTACATTGCGGTCTATCGTTCGGGCTGAAAATAGATTCTGAGGCTCAAAATTTTCCACGGATTGGAAACTGGTTTTTGAAAAGGTTTTTGAATAGAGTATGGGGCACATTAACTACACAGGGTCTTTATTATGAATGAATATGCGGAACAGTTGACGGTGTCACAGGCGGAATCTTCGGAACGGGCTGCATTTATCCGCAGAACCTATGCCCATCTTGCCGGGGCGCTTCTTCTTTTTGCCGGATTACTGGCTTATTTGATCCAAACCCCTTTGGCAGAGCAGTTTGTTGGTTTTATTGCGCGGAGTCGGTTCGGCTGGTTGGCGGTGATGGGCGGATTTGTGGCTTTCGGTTGGTTGGCGCGGGGGCTGGCCTCGGGCAGTGCATCGCAAACGATGCAGTATCTGGGTTTAACGCTCTATGTCATTGCCGAGGCTGTCATCTTTGTGCCGATCATGTATATGGCGGCCTTTTATTCTTCGCCCTCCGTGATTCCAACAGCGGGGATCCTGACGGCCGCTTTGTTTGCCGGTTTAACGGCGGTCGTTTTTACCACCCGGAAGGATTTCTCTTTCCTGAGGGGCATTTTGGTGATCGGCGGATTCGTGGCGATTGGTTTGATTGTTGCCGGCGCCATCATCGGATTTGATTTGGGCATGGTCTTCAGCGCGGTGATGATTGGTCTGGCCGGTGCTGCCATTCTTTACGACACCTCCAAGATCATGCTGCATTACCGTACGGATCAGCATGTTGGTGCTGCATTGGAGCTGTTTGCTTCGGTGGCGCTGCTCTTTTATTACGTCTTACGATTGGTCATGAATCGTCGCTAAGGGTCATGCCCGTGCACGGGGTTTGGATTTAATCTGAACCCTGGGGTAGGGCCAACCGATTGGTCTCTTCCCTGCGGTCATGCCTGGCCTGGTTGCTCCATCTTTTCCACCCCTTGGAAATGCGCCCTTCAGTGTCTGAAGGGGCCGGCATCGACCCTCCGAGCGCAACACTACGCCGCAGATTTATTTGCGCGGAAGGTCTGGTTCGATGATTGGGTGGGTGTGAAACGAATTTAGGAGGAAACGGCGGCCGTTTTTCCCTGATACGCTCCAATGGGAAAGATGACTTTACCGTGGGCTTCATTAATGAGCTCGGCCATGGCGAGGTAGATGGCGCTGGCGCCGCAAAGGATGCCTTCAAATCCGGCAATTTTTCCGAGGAGATGGGCGGCGGTTTCCGGCACCCAATGCTCCGTTGCCAAGAGGAGGAAAAGCACGGTGAGCGAGGCGAAAATAAACTGCAAAACTTTGTTAGATTTCAGCGTTCCAATAAACATTAGACCGGTGAAGATTCCCCACATCAAGAGATAGCACCCGACAAATTCGCGGGGCGGGGCGTCGGTGATTCCCAGCGTTGGAAGCATCCACATGGCGACTAGGCTTAGCCAAAAGGAGCCGTATGAGATAAAGGCGGTCATCCCAAAGGTGTTGCCTTTTTTATATTCGAGGATGCCCGCAATCATCTGGGCAATGCCGCCAAAAAAGATGCCCATGCTCATGACGACACTTCCCGCGTCTGGAAAAAATCCGGCGTTATGGATGTTGAGTAGTATGGTGGTCATCCCGAAGCCTGCCAGGCCCAACGGGGCCGGGTTGGCTAGATTTTCTTGATTGCTCATGATTCTTCCTCAGTGTAGAAATTCGTTAAAAAAGGAGGTGCATACCAGATCCTCACGGGGAGGCAATACAGAACGTGTTCATCGCACAAATTTATATGAAATGCCGATCCGTTTTAATTCATGATCTTTTATCGTCCCTTTCGTCGTCTTCCTGCCGTCCATTGGTTCAGATAGGGTGATATTTCTTCCTGTGATTTAGCGAATAGATGGAGTGGATAACGATGAGAATCATGCGCGGATTTCTAATATTTTTAGGGGTACTGGCCTTGGCGATTGCCCTGGTGGTAGGGATTTCTTTTCTGACAAAACCCAACGAGATCCCCGCGGCCGAGGGGATAGGAGCCCTTAGTCCCGAACTGGTTGAGCAGGCGCGTATGGTTGCGCAACGGATCGGCCAGCGTATGGCCTGGACCATGGTGCTGATCTCGGCGATGTTGCAGGTCGTTGCTTGGATCGCCGCGCTCTTGAAAACAAAGTCGGTGAAAAATGCGGGCTACGATGCCGCAAAAACACTCGAACTGTTGGATGCCATTGATATTTATTTCGACTTGCCGCTCTACTTCGGCCTACTCGGATCGGTTGGTAGTTTTATTGTGATCACCTTCTATCCCGACGCCGGGCTCATGTTTGCTTATGCCTCCACTGGAATGGGCATCATTGTTTCGGTCATTCTTCGCCTCGGTTATCATACCCCGCTCCGGCAGGAACTGTTGATGAGCCAGGTCGAAACGAAATAGGGGCGGAACGATGCGACGATCAATTTTAATCGTGATGCTCGATGTCATGGTGCTCTCGGTGCTGGCGCTCACCTCGCAGAGCCTGAGAAATGGGCGCTCGAACCTTCCTGTTCCCAGCCGCGGCCTCTCCCGGGTTTTGGAAGAGGGCTTGCGTAATGAAGTGGGCTACCGCAGTGAAATTGCCCGCCTTGAAGCTCAGCTCAAAGCAGCGTCTGGGATTGCCCAAAAGGCGTTGGAACAAGCCGCACTGGCGGAGGCCAAGGCTGACCGCGAACGGGCTGAGAGCGCGGAGACTTTAGCCAAGCTGCACGAGGCCGAACGGGCTGCCGAGCGATCCAATGCGCGGGCCACTCTTGCCGGTCGGGAGGCGGAACTGGTGAATCAGCAAGCCGAAACGGCGCGCAAGCGCACGCGAGAGTTGGAGCACCGTGAGCAGGAGGCCAAGGCGCGGGCCGATGCCGCGCAGGCTCGCGTCAAACGGGCCGAACAAAAGGCCGAACACGCGGAGCAACTGGCCCAGGAGGCCGAGCGTTCGGCCGGCGACCGCCATTCCGTCATGCTGGCCCTTAAACAGGATGCCCTGCACGCCCGCTCGGCACAAGAGTTTGCCGAGCAGCGTGCCCGCAAACTTTCCATCACACTAGCGAGCCGCGAGGTCGACCTCATGGCCGCCCAATCGTCCGAGGCCCAAGCGGTTGCCAAAGCCTCCATGGCCTTAAGCGAACGCGAGCGGTTGGAAGCGAAAACGGCGGACGTGGCTGAACGGCTGGTCGAGGCCCGCGAAGCCGTCGCGGTCCTGAAAGAACGGGAAAAGAACGATGGGGAAAAGATCGCGCAGTTTGAGGCCGAGAAAAAGGCCGCCGCTGCCGAGCGCAATACATCCGTATGGGTCCGGCGCGATGAGGCCATGCGCCGTGTAATGATCAGTTATACGGAACATGCCGCCAACGGGAAAACCTACCGTACCGATAAATGGCTACTGATGCCGCTCGTTGACGTGGGTGGCTTTATGGTGGTGCCCGCCGAGTTTAAAGCGCTCGGTCTGCGAAAATCTTTTTTTGGAGGACTTTCCGAACGCATTTCCGATGTTCGAGGCGTTGCAACCCCCATGGTCGGCGAGCCGCAGGCCGGTTCATTGCGGGCGCTGATTGTTCCTGCCGCGGAACCGCAGGTTTGTCTGGCCCATGTGAATTCGTCGACCGAAGGCGCGCTGAAACCCATCACGATGCAGGGGCTTAAAAATCGCCGCCTGCGCACAGCCATGCTCTTCAGTGCTCGAGATGTGAATGCATACGGTCTGGTGGAAATTGTTCCCATGCTGGGACGGGACTATCTCAACGTCCGCACGCTCAGTGGCTCTCGGCCCAAAGAGGGCGATTATCTGCTGACGGAGCGCGGGGAGTTTGTGGGGGTCATGGTGACGAGCGAGGTCTGCTATGTGCTGCCCGATGAGCTAAGCTCCACTCCGCGTCCCGTCATTATTCCGTTGCGGGCGTATGGGGAAAAAGAGGTCTATCTGACCCGTTTTGTGAAAAACCTCAACCTCGCCCGGAATTTGTTTGAGCAGGGGCAGGACCTTCGCGGATTTTAGGTTACTTTTTCCAGCCGGATGTCGAAGATGAGTGCGGCGTAGGGGCCGATCTTATCGCCCGCTCCGCGCTTGCCCCAGGCCAAGTCTGAGGGCACCACAAAGCGGAACTTTCCGCCTTCTTTCATCAGTGGAAGCCCTTCCTTCAGCCCATCGATCGCTTCCTTTATCGTGAAAACATCGGTTTCGGTTCCGTGGTAAGTATCTTTCAGCACCACGCCATCGACCAGCAAGATCCGCTGATTGACTTCCACGGTGCTCCACTCGTCCGGATGGTTCCCCGTGCCGGGATCTTTGATGGTGTATTGCAACCCGCTAGGGGTTTCAATGACCTCCGGTTTGGCCCCGTTCTTTTTTAAAAAAGCTTCGCTCTCGGCCCGGTTCTGTCCGGCTCCGCCGCGTCCCCGCTTCTTCCCGATGTTCTTCTTGTTTTTTCTGCCCATAATTCCAACATTGAGCCATAAGATGCTTCGTAAGTCGAGTTCCTCCGTATTCCTGCGCATGCTACTCGACGGCCAGCAGAGCCCCTCCTTTTTTAAGATGATGGGGCGGGGGTCGGATATCGATGGGGTAAGTCGCATGGACTTTGATGAAGAGATCCGGTACAAGAAAGGGATGAAAATTTATGGGCCAGGAGCCATCTTATTTTGTCTGCTATTTTCCGCGGTCGCCAAGCCGGGTGAACCCTATGTGCTGACCGGTCGAGAGAAATCCATTTTCGGAATTTATCAGGCTGATATGAAAGCCTTTCCGGAACTCTATGCCGGGGAGAATGTAAACGAATACTATATGGAGTTTAAAGCGCTCAATAACCTCGGCGAAAGAAAGCTTCAGCGGGGAGAAGAGCTTCTGTTTCCTCACACCGAAAAGAGTCAAATGATCCTGGATCAGAAAACGGAGGAGGCGAACCGGTGGGCCGGAGAAGTTGCGGCGGAGAATACTCGGTTGCACGCGGAGGAACCCCCGGATGATTCGGAAGAGCTTTCACTTTTTGGATCGGATACGCGGGCGCGTCCACCGCGCCGAAGTGCGGCGGAGGAAAAAGCACGTGAGGAAAGCCGGCAAAAAGACGCTCGGAAACTGGCGGTGAATTATTTTCAACATCAGTCCCTATTGAAATGGTTGGAAACTCAAAGCGATGCAGTCGATGTTGCGGGAGGGCTCGATGGGTTGATTGAGATTGCGCGAGGAACGGTGGATGCCGCTTTTGCTGAAGCGCTTGTTTTGCATGCCTATCCAGATAAAAATATTCATATTCTCGCGTTTGAAGAACCTGATCTCGTGGGAGAATACTTTTTTGTTGCTCTCAAAAAGGAAGAGAATGGCCCTCGGATATTTTATGCATTGGAGAAAGGGCTCCGCTTTTTTGGTACGGGAGATGAGGCCATCTTGAATGAGCTGGGAACCGATGGGTATGTGAACAACCTTGGGGGAAGAACGTATACCGACCTCTTGAGTTTCGTGCAGGAAATTGAAGTCGGGCCTTCGGGGTCGGAAGCTCTGAATCCCTAAAATAAAAAGGTCACGAAAACGGTAGCAGGACCATTTCGTGACCTTTTCTAAACGGCAATCTGGCTATGCCAGCGCTGCGTTTACAATCTCTTTGGCTTCCGCTTGGATCATTTTTAGATGTTCCAGGCCTTTAAAGCTTTCGGCGTAGATCTTATAGACCTCTTCGGTGCCGGACGGACGAGCGGCAAACCAGCCATTTTCTGTGCAAACCTTCAAGCCGCCAATGGCCGCGCCGTTGGCGGGAGCATGGGTCAGTTTGGCGGTGATGGTTTCGCCGGCGAGTGTTTCGACGGTGACTTGTTCGGGCGAGAGGGCGGCGAGCTTGGCTTTTTCTGCGCGGGTGGCCGGGGCATCGACGCGGGCATAAACTGGGGCCCCAAATTTTTGGGTTAGATCCGCATAGTGTTCGCCCGGATCTTTTCCGGTAACGGCTAAGATTTCGCAGGCCAGCAGGCTGAGAATAATGCCGTCTTTATCCGTCGTCCAAACGGAGCCGTCTTTGCGGAGGAAGGAGGCCCCCGCGGATTCTTCGCCCCCGAACCCGTAGGATCCATCAACGAGTCCATTTACAAACCACTTGAACCCAACCGGAACTTCCTGGAGGTCGCGTCCGAGATCTGCTGCCACGCGGTCGATCATGGACGAGGACACGAGGGTTTTCCCAATGGCAGCGTTTTTGTTCCAGCCGGTACGGTTGGAATAGAGGTAATGAATGGCCACGGCGAGGTAGTGGTTGGGGTTGAGCAGTCCGGAAGATTGGGTGACGATGCCGTGTCGGTCATAGTCGGGGTCGTTGCCAAAGGCGATGTCGAAGTCGTCTTTCAAGGCCACCAAGCTGGCCATGGCATAGGGCGAGGAGCAGTCCATGCGGACTTTTCCATCGTGGTCGACCGACATAAAGCTGAAGGTGTAGTCGACGGTGTTGTTGCGAATGGTGAGATCCAACCCGTATTTCTCGGCGATCGGTTTCCAGTAGCGCAGGCCGGAGCCACCCATGGCATCGGCGCAGATTTTAAGACCCGCTTTTTGGATGGCTTCCATATCGATCACGTTGCAGAGATCGTCCACATAGGGGGTGATGAAATCGTAGGCAACCGTGGTGTCGGCGGCGAGGGCATCGGGATAGTAGACGCTTTCAACTTCGTCGTTGCCCTCGGCGATCAATTCGTTGGCACGGTCGGCAATCCAGCCCGTGGCATCGGTGTCGGCCGGTCCGCCATTGGGCGGGTTGTATTTAAAGCCACCGTTGTCGGGCGGGTTGTGGGACGGGGTGATGACGACTCCATCAGCAAGGCCTTCTGAACGGTTTTTGTTGTAGGCCAGAATGGCGTGGGAGATGACGGGGGTCGGGGTGTAGCCGCCATCTTGATCAATCATCACGGTAACACCGTTGGCGGCAAAAACCTGCAGGGCTGTTTTTTCAGCCGGAATGGAAAGGGCGTGGGTGTCTTTGCCCATGAAAAGCGGGCCGGTGATGCCTTGGTTGGCCCGATATTCGCAGATGGCTTGGGAAATGGCCATGATGTGGTCTTCGGTAAAGCTCTTCTTGAGGGAGCTGCCGCGGTGACCCGAGGTGCCAAAGGCGACCCTTTCGTCGGGATTGCTAACGTCGGGCTGCGTTTCGTAGTAGAGACTGATGAGTTCAGCCACATCGATCAGATTTTCTTTTGCAACGAGTTTTCCAGCTTGGGGATGAATGGACATGATTTAATTTCCTTTCAATAGGGTGAGATTGAGCCTTATTTTTTAGCAGATATCGCCTGTTTGAATCAATGATAAATAGGCCTAGCACGTTGGGGAAAGAGGATTAGTCTTCCAATTTTTTTGGATCGTTTGCCGTTTTTATTTGTGGAATCACGATGCCGGTTTCCGCCGCTTGTGTGGCAATGGGAACATCGCGGACTTCGGTTACATAGCGCTGAAGCATTCGTTTTTGTTCGCCGCTCAGGCGAGGGAAACTATAGACCCCATCAGTTTCCCACGTTTTGGTGCCCTCAATGATGCCGAGGCGGCTGATGAAGGTTTGCAACAGCTGGTCGTGTGGATAGCGATAGCTGGTGTCGTCTTCGGTAAAGGTCACCCAGACATCGTAGCCCAGCCATTCCTTTTTGAAGAGGAGGCGGGTCGTCGACTGTTCGGACTCCGCGATATCGTTCTGGTGCGTGGCTTCCCATTCGGCTTTGACTTCAGTAAACACCGCTTTGGACTGTCCGCAATGTGGGCAGGAGCGGGCGCCCCGGTTGAGGAATCCAGAAACAAGATAGGGTTTCTTGCATGCGGAACAAATGACGGCGCAGTTGTTGCCATGGCAATCGGCCACTTCGACCTGCGGGCAGGCGAACGTGGGGTTTTTCGCATCGGCTTCCGTGGCCTGGATAAATTCTTGAACCGCAGTCTGAAGTAATTTTCCCTTGGTGATGATCTCCGGCGAGACCATGAGATCGGGGTGCAGTTCTGCCGGTTTATGGCCCTCTGGCAAGCCCGTTCTTCGGTGTATGACCCAGGAGGTGTATTGCCGCGGAGGGCCGAGAATTTCTTTCCAGTCCACTTTATCGAAGGGACTGAATCCCAGAAAGCTTTGTACCGCC
Organism: Pontiella sp.; assembly: GCA_037132875.1. Classification (GTDB taxonomy): domain Bacteria; phylum Verrucomicrobiota; class Kiritimatiellia; order Kiritimatiellales; family Pontiellaceae; genus Pontiella. The sequence goes on along the minus strand of JBAHZU010000088.1, from coordinate 14,356 downwards.
GAATAGTTTGCGCGCACCTTGTTTGCATTTAAGTAATCAAGAATCTGTCGAATGTCGCCTTTCATAAAATAACCTCCGTTGTCCTCTTATAAGAACCTATGTCCTTCTAGGATGACAACGAAAAAAAGTGGGTTTTAAAGAATGGAGAAGTAGGGTGAGTGGGCGGATGCCCAATTCGGTTGAGCCATGCAGTTTTTCCAAGGGTTGGAAAACGGCCATCCCGTCGCCGCGATGGGGATGTTGGGCGTGGATCGTAACGGTCGTTTTTTTTTGGCGCGTTATAATTTTCGGGGGAATTAATAGTGGTGGGCAGAAATGGGCGTGGTACTGTTTTCGGATTATCCGAATCGAAAAGCGGGCATGGAGTTCCGGGCGGTGAGGGGATGAAAATATAGGTGGATGATGGATTCCAATGAGCGGCTGAACAATGTGATTGAAAATACGGCATGCCGGGTGGCGCAGTTGCGGGCCGGGCGGTTGGCGCCGCATCATGTGTTGCCCTTTTTACCGATTTCGCTGGAGATGGTTTGCGACTGCTTGACGGCCATGGTGGATGGCGTGGCGGTTTCGGAGGAATCGAACGACGGGGTGGTTGAATATGTGTTCAGTGCCTATGCCGACCAATCCGCCGGGGGCGGACTGGCCCCATTGAGTTGTGTCGGTTGTTCGGTGGAGCTGCAGCGGGCGGGCGATCTTCTTTGTCCTACCTGTTTTTTCGATTTTCGCGGGCAATTATCCGCGTTGGCGGAGAAGACGGGCTGGCCGGCGCAGGCGATTTATGAACATGAAATTCTCTATCTGGCTGCCCGAGAATCGGGGTCGGTGGCGGCGGAAACGCTCGCGGCAGACTCGCAGTATACGCTTCGCGCCATGAAGAAAAAATTATTCATCATGAAGGAGCGTCATTTTCTGAAAACGGAGCCGGGCCGCAAGGCGGGTACACTGCGCTATTGCTTTCCGCCCTTGGCCTACCCGAACCATCGTTTTCGGGAGAATCAACAGATGATTCGAACCTATCCTGCGTCGATCATGGAGGATGTTGAGCAACGCACGGTGCGCATTTTATTTACGTTGGGCTGTATTTTTTTATTAATGCTGGTGCTGGCGTTCTGGGGCATTCCGTTCCCGTTGCTTGTTCCAGTTTTTTTGGTAGTTGCGCCGATCACGAGCCTTCTGATCTGGCGGCATAAAGGTAAAATTGAGGACCTATAGATATGGATACTAATTTTGAACAAAAGCCCGACCCCAATCTGGAGATCTTGCAGAAGCTCTTGGGCAGCGGGTTGATTCCGGTGGCCGTCGCATTTTTGCTGATTGCGGCTTTCTGCTTCATGACGATTCGCATTGATACGGTGAGCGGGGAGCAGGTGGGCATCATGCTCGACCGCTTTACGGGTAAGATTACCGTGGTGGAGGAATCGGGCGCCAAAATCTATAATGGAATCCGCCATTCCTTTTCGGTGCTAGACAAGACCCTCCAAACCTTGGAAATGACCGAAGTCAGCCGCCGGGGCGATCGCTACGGCCAGGACGACCTAAAAATCAAGACCGTGGACGGCAGCGATGTTTATGTGGATATCAAGGTGCAGTACAGCATTATGCCGGAGGACGGGGCGATCGTGGTGACCTCCTCGGGGTTGCTTGATAGTTATAAAGAAAAATGGGCGCGCGATTATTCCCGTTCCGTGGTTCGCAACTATCTTGGAGAACTGACGACCGAAGAATTCTACGATGCCTCGAAGCGCGATGCCAAACTGGTGTTGGCTCGGAACGATCTCAACCGCCGGCTCAATCCGTTTGGGCTGAGCATCGGTAGCATTGTGATTCCCCGGCGCCCGCAATTCTATGCGGAGTACGAAGAGATGATCAAAAAGAAAAAGCTGGCCGACCAAGCCGTGCTGGAAGAGCAGTCCAAAGCCCTGGCGGCCGCGCAGAAACAGCTGACCATGATTGTTCAGGAAACCAACCTCAAGAATGTGGCGGTGGAGCAGTATGAAGGGTTGATGAGCCAGAAGGTGATTGATGCTGAAGCGGAATCTACCCGTCTGCGCAGAGACGCCGACGGCTATTATGAACGCGTCACCATCGATGCGACGGCCACGCTCTATGAGCGGATCAAAATTTCCACCGGAATTATCGCGCAAAAAACGGCGGAAGCCGAGGGCATCAGCGCCATGAACAAGGCCCTATCAGCGCCCGGCGGACGGAATATGGTGAAGCTTGAATATGCTCGCAAGTTGAAGGGGCTTTCGATTACCGGAAAACCGTTCACCCTGGAAGGGCATACGGAGCGGTTCGAACATCTTAAAGGCGCCGCATCGGTCGGCCAATAATCCGGAATAAACTCTCATGAAAATAATAAAAATAATGGCATACCTCATCATCGTCTTCATTGCTGGCGGTTGGTTGGTCTTCAAATCACTCACCGTGGATGTTCCCGTTGGAAAAGTCGGCGTGCGCATCCAGCAGTATAGCCTTTTTGGTGAACAAGGGGTGATCGATAAGGACTTCGCTCCAGGGTGGCACCGGAATTTGGGGCCCATCGATAAGTGGGAACTGTTCGATACCACCGTCCAAACCTTGGAAATGACCCGCCAACAGAGGCAGGGCGATCATCGCAGCGTCGACGATGTTAAAGTGCAATCGGCCGACGGCTATGCCATTTCGTTGGATGTCACCATTAAATATCGAATTGCAACTGGCAAAGCCAATCTGCTCTATCGGGAGCTGGGCGCGGGCTCAAAATATAAAACCATCGTCCGCAACGAGGCCCAGAGTGCCTGCATGGGTGCGTTCGGCATCATGAAGACCGAAGATTTCTACAACCCGGCGCAACGTCGCCGGGCTGCGGTCGATGTTCATCAAATGCTGAATGAAACGCTGGGCGCTAAACACATCGAAGTGATTGATGTGCTGATCCGTTCCGTGCAGTTCGACCCGGAGTATGAAAATAAAATCCGCCGGAAAAAGCTGGCCGACCAAGAAGTGGAACTCAATAAATCCATGGCAGCGGCCGCGACGATGAGCGGAAAAACGCAGGTCATCGAAGCGGAAACCTCCAAACTGGTTAAACTGGTGGAAAAGGAAAAAGAAGCAGAGCTGATCAGGATGAAAGCGGCGACGGATTTTCAGATTGCCACCATCCAGGCCAAAGCCGACCGGTATGTCACCGAAAAGCAGGCCGATGCCGACCTGATCTATGCGCAGAAAGGCGCTGAAGGCCTGCTGAAAGTCAGGATGGCCGAAGCGGCTGGAGAAAAACTGCGTAACGAAGCCATGCAGGGGAGCGGCGGCGATATTCTCGTGGCTCTTGAAGCGGCCCAGAACCTGAACATCACGTCCATCGAGGTCTCCACCATGGAGGTTGATTTCCTCGACCTGGATGCCATGGCGGAGAAGCTTGGCGCGGGTTCCGGGGAATAGCGGAAAGACCGCATGAGTTGGAACGGAGGGCGTGGTTTGAGAACCACGCCCTTTTTTTGCGTTGGCGGAAGGAGACGGCCCCCTCGTTCTGGGATATTGGGGTCGCTTTTTGTGGAGGGGCTTCGCCCTACGTCAGGCCCATCACTTCGAACACGCTGGCTTCGACTGCTTCGGGGGCATAGGTGGGTAAATTCCCTGGAACCCGGTAGATTGGAATTTCTTTCTCCACGAGAAAGTCGATGGCGGGTTGCGCCTTGAGGGCAAACTCATTTAAACGGGCCTTCAGGCTTTCCACGGTATCATCACTTCGCTGGATAATATTGCAGATTTCTTGGCACTCATTGTTTCGGGCGGTCGGCGGCGGGCGGAAGTCCATGTGGAACAGTTCGCCACAGGTCGTGCAGATGCGCCGCCCGAGGGTCCGCTTGATGATCAACTCGTCTTCATTGTCCACCAGCAGAATGGCATCGAGGGGGATATTTTCCCGCGCGGAAAGTTTGATGAGAAACTTGGCCTGCGCCACGGTGCGGGGATAGCCATCGAGCACCGCTCCATTGAAACCTAAGGCATGAAAGGCCGATTCGAAAAGGGCATTGGTGATGTGGTCTGGGACGAATAAGCCCTGATCAACAAAATATTTGGCCTTCATCCCGAGCACAATTTCATTGGCATCGTCTCGGCCCACCAGATTCAGCTCCTGTTTGATTTCATCGTCGGGAATAAAGTCCTGCGCATCGAAATCATAAAGCCGGTTCAGATCGCGTTCGTCGCCCAGCTCATTAAAGAGACCCAGATAGGTTCTAAAAATGTCGCCGGTGGAGAGCTGCTTGAGGTTGAATTTGCGAGTGAGAACGTCGATGCGTGGTTGTTTGCCCGCGCCGCTTTTTCCCATGACAATGATGTTTCTAAATGAGGTGTCCATGATACGGGTCTCCCTGTAATCCCGATAATCTATTGCGTGATTGAGTGCGTCATAAATTTTTAACAGCGGCTTTATTTCCATTTCATGGATTGCGTGTCGACTCAATTTCGAAGATAGTCTTCGCCTTCAACTCAAAATAAAACTAGGAGATTACTTATGGGCTCAGCAGCAGCACGTCATATTTTGGTGGCATCCGAAGCGGATTGCCTCTCACTGAAAAAGCAGATTGATGAAGGGGCCGACTTTGCAAAATTGGCAAAAGCACATTCAAAATGCCCGTCGGGTGGCGACGGCGGCGCACTGGGAACGTTTGGTCCGGGACAGATGGTGAAGGAATTCGACGAAGTCGTTTTCAGTGCACCCATTGGCGAAGTTCAGGGGCCGGTTAAGACTCAGTTTGGATATCACCTGTTGGAAGTCACCGCGCGCTCCAACTAATTTTCCCCCTTCGAGGAATGAATGCACCCGTCGTTCGGCGGGTGTTTTTTTTTGGGGCTAAATAAGGGGCGGCTTTAATCCGCCGGATTTTTGGGCCGGCCATCCGCTTCCAAGTAGGCCCACGCGCCGGAGGCAATCCCAACCAAAAGGGGAATGAAAACAGGAACGATTTCCATAGGGGAGAGGAGCATCCACAGCGGAATAAGGATGCCCATATTCACCAGCCCTTTGCCCCAACATTTCAGGTACCACATTCCAATGCCTGGAAAGAAGAAGCTCAAGAGGAAGGCGAGGAACGGATTATTTTTGAAATCAATTTTTTTCATGGGCCTTTACTGTTCTGGGGGAACGAGTCCAAATTTGCTGTACGCGCGTGCGGTGGCAATACGCCCCTGGGCCGTGCGTTGCAGATAGCCCTCCTGAATCAGATAGGGTTCGTAGACTTCTTCAATGGTGTCTGCTTCTTCGCCCACGGATACCGACATGGAATTGATGCCCACCGGCCCACCACCAAATTTTTCGATGATGCACGAGAGGATGCGCTTATCCATTTCCTCCAGCCCGTCGCCATCGATGTCGAGCAGGTTGAGGGCTTTGTCGGCCAGTTCGGAGGTGATGATGTTGTCGGCCATCACCTGGGCATAATCCCGTGCCCGGCGCAGCAGGTTGTTGGCAATACGTGGCGTACCGCGTGAGCGCGATGCAATTTCCATGGCGCCCGTATCCTCAATTTCCACATTCAGGATTTTTGCCGAGCGCTTAACGATGATGCAAAGCGTTTTGGCATCGTAATAGTCGAGCCGGTTCACCAAGCCAAAGCGCGAACGCATCGGCGCAGAAAGCATACCGGCGCGCGTGGTGGCCCCAATCAGCGTGAACGGTTCAATATTCAGCCGGACCGACCGGGCATTTGGGCCTTGGTCGATCACAATATCAATCACGAAATCTTCCATGGCGGAATAGAGATATTCCTCCACCGAGCGCTGCATCCGGTGAATCTCATCAATAAACAGCACATCGCCGCGCTCCAGGCTGGTGAGTAGCCCCGCGAGGTCGGAGGGTTTATCCACCACCGGGCCGGAGGTGCATTTGATGTTCGCATCCATCGCTTCCGCGAGAATATAAGAAAGGGTAGTTTTTCCAAGGCCTGGAGGGCCGGAAAGCAACACATGGTCGAGCACATCTTCGCGTTGGCGGGCGGCCGTCACAAACAGCTCGAGGCGTTCGATGATTTTATCCTGTCCGGTAAAATCTTCAAAGCGCGCGGGCCGCAGCTTTTGCTCAATTTCTTGATCTGGTGTGATGATATCATTGTTCATATAGCCGCGAAATATAGTCTTTCCATCGCCCGTTTTATAGGAAGAACCTGCACCCTTTTCATCCCGCAGGTTATCCCTTACCCGGGCATCCGTTGATTCGGATGGCACTGATTATGCTCTCTATAGACTCAGGCTTGCCTTACGCTGGAGCATACCTGCTGAAGGGAAAGGCGTGCCGGGGCCGGGGTAAGATTCACGAAATTAGAAGGTTGCATGATTTGTTGGGTGGAAATAAGTTAAATGAAATTGAATCAAAAAGCACAAAGGGCGAATCGCGAAGCCTACAATAATGTCGCATGTAAAAATATGGCATACACATATGGCTTTTATGGGGATTTGGGGGAGTGCGGGGGACCATTATGATTGAACTAGGATCTAACGCGATGGGATGGGTTTGCGATCTCATGACGCGTATCAAACTACCGCCTTCCTATATGGAAACCGCCCGGCGCTTCTATGTGCCGTTGGCTCAGCGGATCGGACGGTTGGTGGAGCAAGAGGCGCACGTTCCTATCATTGGAATCAATGGCGGGCAGGGCACGGGGAAATCAACCTGTTCTGAGCTGATTGCGGGTTTGCTAGAACAGCAGGGGCTAAAGGCCTTCGTGGTTTCCATTGATGATTTGTATTATCCGAAGTCGGTCCGCCGCCAACTGGCCAAAGACATCCACCCGCTTCTGATGACCCGCGGCGTTCCCGGAACGCACGAAATGAGTGTGTTCATGGAATTGGTCCGCGTGGCGCGTGGAAAATCGGATGCGACGGATTTTGTGATTCCCCGGTTCGACAAAGGAACCGACGATCGGCATCCCGAGGGGACCCCATTTCCTGCCGAGGGTGTGGATGTCATTCTCTTCGAAGGCTGGTGTATTGGAGCCCTGGAGCAGTCGATCCAATCGGTGGAAAAACCCTGCAATGCCTTCGAGCAGGAAAACGATGCCGATGGCCGTTGGAGAACGTTTGTGAACGAGCAGTTGGCTGGACCCTATGCCGAGGCGTTCGGGCTGATCGACTATTTGGTGATGCTGAAGCCTCCGTGTTTTGACGTCATCTATGAATGGCGTGGCGTTCAGGAGGATCGACTCCGGGAACGCCTGAGCAAGGAGGCGGGTTCGGGGGCCAAAGCCATGAGTCCCGCGGAACTCTCCTTCTTTATTTCTCATTATGAACGCATGACCCGTTGGATGATGGAAGAAATGCCGGCGCGGGCCGACGAAGTTTTCCTGATCAACGAAGCGCATAATGTTTTTTCCAATGTTCGGAATGCGCTCGACAGCGAGCGCTATCTGATTTCGACCGATCTAGATGCTTCGTTGCTCGACGAAACCTATTCGTGGAAAGCCGCGGAACCCGCGTTGAATCGGTTGGCCGAAGCGAAGGCCGGGCTGGTGTTGAATTCCAGCAAGACGGTAAGCGAAATGCAGGATATGGCCCGCGAACTGTCGGCCATTCCTGGATTGGGCGCCCCCGTGCTGGTGGCAGAAAATGGCGGGGCCTTGGCGCTGCCCGATGAAACCGGCACCTATCAGGTTGCCTGTCTGGGGCACAGTCGCACGGAGATTCTTTCTCTAGCGCATGCCTTGCGGGCCACGCACGGATATCTCTTCACCGGGTTTGCCGATATGGAACCGGAAGAGGTGGTTGAATTAACCGGTCTCTCCCTCGAATCTGCTGTCAGGGCAATGGATCGGGATTCAACCGAGCCCATTCTCTGGAACGATTCGGAAGCACGCTGGACCGCCTTTGTTGCGGCGCTAGAAAAAGAAGGCCTTCGCGCGGTGCGCGGCGGACGATTTATTCATTTAATGGGGGCCTCCACCGATAAAGCCGAAGGCATGGCTGCCGCGCTGGCCCATTTCCGAACCTTGGAACCGATGAACCGTTGGACCGTGGTTGCGCTGGGCGACAGCCCGAACGATCTCGGCATGCTGGACGCCGCAGATATTGCCGTGGCCATTCCGAACCCGGCGCATCGCGAATCCCTCCAGCCTGCGGCAACCCGCTGCATATTCCCGGAGCAACCGGGACCGGCGGGATGGAACGAAGCAGTATTAACCCTTTTTGAAGACAACGCTTAAGGAGCGAGAACATGGGTGATTTTTATCAACACGGAGTGGTAACCACACTCCATCAGCTGACCGACCGACCAGTCGAAGCCATTGAACAGGACCTAATTGAATTTAGCAAAAAGCGGCCGATGGCCTTGCTCCTGCCCTCCCTATTTTCCGAACTCGAAGGCCCCGCGCTTTCGAACATTGTGGATGAACTGATGTCGGTGCCCTATCTCGAACAGATTGTGGTGGGGCTCGATCAAGCCGATGAATCGCAATACCGGCATGCGCTCAATTTTTTCAACCGATTGCCGCAGCGTCCGAATATCATGTGGCACGACGGCCCCCGGCTGCGGGAGATCGATGCGCTCTTGCAAGAAAAAGGGCTGGCTCCCGACCGTCCGGGCAAGGGCCGCAATGTCTGGTATATGTTTGGCTACATTCTGGCCACCGACCGCGCCCAGGCCGTGGCCCTGCACGACTGCGATATTGTAACGTATAAACGCGATCTGCTGGCTCGCCTGATCTATCCCGTGGCCAACCCGACCTTTAGCTATAAATTCTGTAAAGGATACTATGCCCGCGTGGCGAACAATTCGCTGAACGGCCGCGTCTGTCGGCTATTGGTTTCGCCGCTGATTCGCGCGCTCAAGCAGGTGTGTGGCCCAACCCCTTATCTCGATTTCCTCGATAGCTTCCGCTATGCCCTCGCCGGCGAATTTGCCATGGGGCGGGATGTGCTGGAAGACATTCGCATTCCATCCGATTGGGGGCTGGAAATGGGCGTGCTTTCGGAGATTCATCGAAATTTTGCCACGAATCAGATTTGCCAAGTGGATGTGGCCGATATTTATGACCACAAACATCAGGATCTCTCGGCGGGCGATGCCGCCAAAGGGCTTTCCAAAATGAGCTGCGATATTGCGAAGTCGCTCTTTCGTAAAATGGCCACCAAAGGGGAAGTCTTTGCCCCGGAAAAAATTCGAACCATTAAGGCCACCTACTACCGCATTGCCTTGGACCTGGTGGAGAGCTATGGCGCCGATGCTGCGATTAATGGCCTGCAATACGATCGCCATAAAGAAGGCAGCGCGGTGGAATTGTTTGCTGAAAATATTATGACCGCCGGGCACGAGTTTCTAGAAAAATCGATGGAAACGCCCTTTATGCCCAGCTGGAAACGGGTAATTGCTGGGGTGCCAGACATTCTGGAACGCCTCGTGCTCGCCGTCGAAGCCGATACACAAGAGTTTGGCTCGAAGCAAGTGGTGGTGCCCGAGTTGCATCCGCAGGCCGTGTTGTTGCGCAACCGAGTGGAACAGCATCTGAGCGAAGTGTATCCCGATCTGGATATTGAGGAATTGGCCGGGCGTATGCTCCGGGAAACCGGAGTGGAGGCCGGGGCCACATCCGCTTCCGAAAGCTACAATAAGTGGAGCCAAGACGATGTGTTCGCCATTGCCTATGGCGATGGCATGATCGACGATGCCAAAGAGCGGCCAGTTTCTGCGCTCAAAAATCTGCATCGTTTTATGGACCGGGAACTCCGTTCCACCCTAACCGGAGTTCATATTCTCCCCTTTTCGCCCTACAGTTCGGACGATGGCTTTTCGGTGATCGACTACACAAAAATTAATCCCGACCTCGGAAACTGGGATGATCTGGAACTGCTGGGCAAAGACTATACCCTGATGGCCGACTTGGTGCTCAACCATTGCTCGATCCAATCGGAATGGTTTAAGAATTTCAAAACAGAAACTCATCCGGGGAAGGACTATTTTATCGTTCAGGATCAACCCATGGACCTTTCCAAGGTGGTCCGCCCAAGAGCCACCCCCTTGCTGACCAAAGTGGAAACCACCGACGGCACCAAACAAGTGTGGTGCACCTTCGGGCCGGATCAAGTGGATCTCGATTTCTCGAATCCCGAAGTGTTGCTGGAAATGATCCGAGTGCTCGCGCTGTATGTGAAGCGGGGGATTCGGTTCTTCCGTCTGGATGCCGTGGCCTTTCTCTGGAAAGAGTCGGGCACCACCTGCCTGCACCTGAAGCAGACGCACGAAATCATTAAATTGATGCGGCTACTGCTGGAACACCTGGATCCAGCCGCCGTGGTGCTCACCGAAACCAATGTGCCCAACCGCGAGAATCTGAGCTATTTCGGCAACGGAAATGAAGCCCACATGATTTATAATTTCTCGCTACCGCCGTTGCTGATCAATAGCCTGTTGACGGGGAATTCCGAACATCTGAAAAGCTGGATGATGTCCATGCCACCCGCCAAGCGGGGCCGAGCCTACTTCAATTTCATCAGCTCGCACGATGGAATCGGAGTGCGCCCGGCAGAAGGGCTGCTGGGTAAAAGGGAACTCGTCGATCTGCTCGACACGCTGCAGGCCCATGGCGGGGAACTCTCTGTGCGGCGGATGCCGAATGGAAAGGATGTGCCCTACGAAGTGAACATCTCGCTCTACGATGCCTTTAAAACCACGGTCGCCCATGCCGCAACCGCCGAGCGCGATGCCGAAGGGCATATTGTCGGCGATGACCTGCAGAGCGCCCGATTTATCTGTGCGCATACCATGATGCTCGCGCTGGAGGGCATTCCCGGAATCTATCTGAACAGCCTGCTCGGCACAAAGAACGATTACGAACTCCTGGCCGAAACCGGCCGGGCCCGATCCATTAATCGCCACCGCTGGACCAATTCCGAACTCAACGCGGCCCTGGCCGATCCGGAAGGACAACATGCCACGGTCTTTAATGAACTCAAACGCATCATCCAGATTCGCCGCCAGCAGCCCGCATTCCACCCGAATGCCACGCAATACACCCTGCATCTGGGCGATAAGCTGTTTGCCTTCTGGCGCGAGAGTTTGGATCGGGATCAATCGATCTTTGCCATTCACAACGTAAGCGACGAGCCCCAGTCGCTCCCGCTCGTGGAACTCAACCTGATTGCCACCGAGCAGTGGAAAGATCTGCTCAGTGGGCAGGTCTATGAAGGGCAAGACGGTTCGTTAGAGCTTGCTCCCTATGCCTCCGCCTGGCTCAGCAATCGGTAAACCAACGAGCACGATTTGGGGGCCGAAGATGCGGCCCCTGAAAGGGTTCGAACTCAGCCCAATGGCCGTCGGTTCCTCCCGCCTGCCCAGAGAATTTCGTGAACCTTTAAGCGATTCTCTGGGGAGGTAAAAAGGCCTCTTTTTCCTGCTCCAGACGTTTTAAATCCGGATGTGCCAAAACGACGGGCAATGCTCTTCTATCATTCACCTCCAATATTGGATACGACCTACTTTTTTGCATGCATATCGCATATTAGAAATCAAAGCGGCATTTTACTCATCGTTTAGCCTTTAATAGGCTGTTATCCTATAAAAAATATCTCCCCATAAGGGTTATACCCCTCCAAAAAAAATACATATAACCCACTTTTGGAGATATAAAAATAACAACAAGGAGAGTCATGAAAAAAGGAACAATAGTGTTCATCGCAGCCATAGCAGGAATCGGTTTTTATTTCACAAGTGCACCATTCAGAGCAAAGTTTGATAAAGGAGTGGAAGAAGCGACCAAATGGACGCCTAGAAATATCCATAAAAATCCTGAAGGCTATGTGACTTGGGCGATTGGCGAAGCTGATCGTGCTATTGAAGACATTGAAGTTAGAGCCATTGCGTTGAGTCAACAGTTTTCAAAAAGCAATGAGTTACTACTAAAAAAAGCAAGCGAAGAGAAAATCACAACCAAGCTACTTGATAGTTACAAAAAAGAATACAAGAAGGCGGCTACACGAACTGCATGGCCAACAGAAGTGGGAAAGAAACTGTATTCAGAACAACAGCTAAAAAATAAGATTGTGATGTTGGGAAGGAATCTTAATTCGGTCACAACGCAAAGGGTACAAGTGGATAATTTTCAAAAAGAAGCTACTAGACACTTGGATGATCTTTCGCTGAAAAAAGATGAGATTATTGCGAATCGTTCGGACTTGTCTCAAAAACTAGAAACGATAAGAATGAGCGAAACTATTGCTAATATCGACCAGTTCCATGCTGAAATATCTGGCATGCTGGCGACTGTGGATGCAGTTTCAAACCAAAGCACTATGCCAACAACAGATGAGCTTATTAGACAAGAAATAAAGGAAGCCGCTATTGAGGATGAATTCAGCTCAATCATGGGAGAATAAGGGTGAAACAAAGCAATATATTATTTCGGTCGGTCTCTTTCGCAATCTTGCTTCTGTTAATTTGCGCTGGTTGTGGGGAAAGCGTCGAAGATCGATTCCGGCGTGAAATTAACTTTTACCGCTCACAAGTAAGTGATCTTAACAGCGATTTAGGAGCTAAAAGTGTTGAAGCCGGGATGGCAAAGGAAAAATTTAAAAGAGCATCGCAAGAATTAGAGCGCATAAAGGTTTGGAATCAGGATCTGGAAATACAATTAGCAAACGTAACATTAGAGGCAAAAGAAAAGGAAGAGTACATCAACCTAGCAGCAGGTAATGAAAGGCATCGCCGCGATTTAATGAAGCGTTTGGAAATTCTGGAAGACGAGCTAATTGACGTTGCTTCCGCTCGTGATGCACTTAGAAATAGCAAAGAACGTTTGCAGTTATTCCTAAAGCTAGTTGGCACGCAAGACTTCTTCCATTGGGCATCAAATGTTACTTATTTTTCTGAGGAAGAGATGATGTCGTTTGGTAGTGCTTCACTGTCGCTAGGAATATTAGAGGGCGTTTTGACAATTTCTTCGAAGTTAGTTAATCCTGCATTTCCTGCAACTCTCAAGATAGGGACCTCAGTGCAAGTAGATTCATATGATCTAATTGTTGATTACAAGGAATCTACCTGTCAATTACATTTTCCTAATGCAAAAGAAATTAAATCTGCCCTAAAACTATCTGAAGACAAAATATGCAACATTGTAATAAAACTGAATGATGCAGATGTTGTTCTTGGATTTGTTTTAAGCGAAAAGAAGTGGTTTAGCAAAGATCAGAAATTCAAGTTCGTTTCTGTGAAATGCGGAGACATGCAGATTGCAATAAATGGAAATTCCCCCGGCCACCATTAAGCCCTTCTGAGTAAAGACAAAAAGATCCCTGTTTCGGAGAAGGGGTCGGTCCTATAAATTAATGATCAAGCCTTGCTCCCGCCTTTCTATTTAGGTAGTTTTCTCTCATGCCAAGAAAAATACGAATAGAATACGAGGGCGCGGTTTATCACGTGATGTGCCGTGGAAACCGCGGCGACCCCATTTTCCGGGACGACCGCGATAATCAACAGTTTTTGGATACACTAGGCGACGTGTGTATTCGAAGCGGCTGGAAGGTTCACGCGTATGTACTCATGGGGAACCATTATCACCTCCTGTTGGAAACGCCGGAGCCGAATCTGGTGGCGGGGATGCAATGGCTTCAGGGGACGTATACCCGGAGATTTAACGTCCGCCATAAGGAGTGGGGGCATCTTTTTCAGGGTCGATATAAGGCGTTGATGGTGGATGGCTCGGTCGATGGCTATTTCTCAACGATCGGCAGCTATATTCATCTGAACCCCGTACGGGTTGCGGGCTATGATTTTTCCGATTCCAAATTGGAACGAATAAAATGGAGTAGTTTTCCCGCTTATCTCCTGTCGGAGCTACGCCCCGAGTGGCTTTGCGTGGATCGTATATTGAGTGGCCTTGGACTAAGCGATACGGCAGAGGGCCGAAAGCAGTATCGAGAGTGTATGAATATGCGTATTCTAGAAATGCAGCAGAGTTCCGAGCCGTGGAAGATTGATGCCCAGTGGAAGCATATTCGTCGAGGTTGGTGTTTTGGAGATGGAAGTTTCCGCAATGAGATGCTGAAACGGTTGGATGACCGTATGGAGTCGAAGCAGCGGGCTTCATTTAGTGGCGAGGAGGTTAAACGCCATGATGAAGTAGAGGCGAGCGGTTGGTGACGCGCGGCCTTCAGGCTCTTTCTTTGAAGGAGGATGATTTGGAGCGGCTCATTAAAAGTGCACCTTCTAAATATGCGATGGCCTGGCTGGTGCGTAGAAATACGTCTGTGCGAACACGATGGATAAAGGACCGATTGAAAATGGGTTCTGCTACTAATTTTTCGGACTATCTGAAACGTATGGAGTTGTCAAAACCGAATGGATGGGGATACGACGAGTTTCAGGTTGTGCAAACCATTATTTTATAGG
>JBAHZU010000055.1:0-9684 GCA_037132875.1 Pontiella sp. | reverse complement strand
TTCCGAGTCATCATTTTGCTCTTAATCATTTTGCTTCTTTCTGGCGGTCATACTGCCCATCACGGCAGCGATGATGCTGAGCACGGCCGCAAAACGGTGGACCACAAGGGCAACCTGCAGGCCATGCGTTCCGAGAATGGGGAACATGGCCAACAGCACACTCAGCATCAAGACCATGCCGCTGATCAGCAAGACCCAGAACCAAGGACCGCCCGATTTGACTTTCAGCACGGCATAGACCACGAGGGTCATTGCATATAGCGCTCCAAAGCCAACATGGCTCAGCAGCGGGAAACCACCCAGCGTAGTTTTAACCGGCCAGCCAAATAGAAATCCGGTGATGATTAGCACCAGCATGGAAACCATCAGCACGATCCGAATCGGCGTTAGGCTCACCTTTTTCTCACCCACGTTGGTTACGAGCCGATAGGTTATCGGCAGGCCCACGGAAAGTGCAATCAGCGAGAGCAACAACGCCATATTTCCGATGAAGAGTTTGAACAGGTTGCGCACCTTAAAGGTGGTGCCGAACAGGCGGTTAAAGCGGGGGTCCACCTTTTGGAATTCATGCATCGAAACCGTTTTGGCTTTTGTGGTGAGCAGCGGACCGGTGGCGGTTACCTGACCGAATAGGAAGTTGGAATCTGCCGAGTGGCATTCAGTGCAGGTCTTTGCTCCGAGCGACTGCGCGGCGCCGCGCACATCGTGCCCGATGGCCCAGGAAACCGGTTCGGCCGCTTCATGATCGGAATCAGACAATGTATCGCCAGCGAGGTCGAATTTCCGACCATTGGAAATGTAGCACGCGCCGTTGCCCAGCTTTTGGAGCATCATCACAACCTGCTCTTCGTTGAAGGCTTTGGGACTGCCAACGGTGTCGACCACAGCGTGTTCGGCAAAGGCAGGAATGAGGTCTTTTCCCTCGGCGGTATACCAACCGGAAGCGAGGGTTGAAGGGGTTCCAACCACATAACCGGAGGCATCAATCGTGAATTTCCGGCCTTTGGTAACGAGGATCACCTCCTGTGGCTTCAGCGCCTCCATGATGCCGATGATGAGGCCTTCCGTATCGTAGTCGAGTTCGGCCGCCATCACATCGAACACCGGAATGGAGGAAACCACGTTGGTTTCGGTTTTCCAGGCCCAGGAAACCGTAAGATCCGATTTCCCAATCCGATCCAGCCCGCCATCCATATTCCCTGCATATACGTTGCCGCCGGAAATAAAGACCGCTTCGCCCAAGGCGCCCTCGGCATTCCCGAAGCTGGAGAGCACGGCACCAATCTGCTGCGGAGCATCCAGAATGCCTTGGGCTGCTTCGGCCACAACATCTTCTGAAAGCGGATGACCTTCGGCATTGGCCCAGAATGCCGGCCACATCATGCGGCGGGGTTCAATTTTTCCTTCATCGTTACGCACATAAACCGGCTCCACGATAAAGGGGGATTCGGTATACCACTGTGCACGGCCATAGATACCGAGTTTATTTGCGCGAGAGGTGCGAACCAATTGGGGCTCCGCGCCGGGCTTCAAACCGGAGTGGCACGCCGTGCACGTTAGCTCTTCAAAATGAATGGGTGGAAGTCCTTTATGATGCGCAATCGGAGCGCCGACTTGTCCCGCAATGAGGCCTTCTTCTGTATGACAGGCCGCACAACTCATGGTTTCTGTGGTGCCGCGCAGGATCTGATGATCTTCGCCGTTGCGGTGACAATCCACACAGGAAAGGCCCGCCGCCGCGTGCACATCGCCGGGAATATCCATCCGTTGCGCCGTGACCGGATGCGAAGAGTGGCACTGCAGACAATTTTTATCCTGCGGTCGACCCAGGTCGAACCACATCCGGTGTTTAGAATCGAACAAGCTCGTATCGTAGTCCACCGATGGGGGAACACGGAAAACGTGGTCGTCCAGGCTTTCGCCCATATAGATGTCCCACCAATCAGGCATACGCGAGGCCATGCCGCCCACTTCACCCATTCCAGAAGCTGCGGTGGCTGCCCAGCGGAAGTTCTCGCGGGCAATTTGTTTGGTCCATTCGGTCATGTCTTGTCGATGCGATTGGTTATGACAAGCCAGGCAGTTCATTTCCAACCCGCCCGACACTTCCCAGCGCGCATCCACATCGGCCAGCCGGTCCTCAGGATCGCTAATAGATCCGCCGGGCAGGTGGCTGCCGAATTGTTTGGTGAATTCCCAGTCGGAAAGATTCATGCGCTCGGCTGGAACTTGAACCCCGGTCTTTTCATCGACCACAATCCACGGTTCCGTTGGGCGACCCTGTCCGGAACCTTGGAAGTGGGTGCCGCCATGAATTTCTTCATAGTCGTGACAGGCCCCACAGGTCATTTTGGCTGAAAAGGGCATTGAACCGGAAACGGAGGAGAGGATCTTGGTGCCATCTTCGGCCGTCAGTGGAATGCGGTGAACGGGGGTGGTTCTGCTTCCATCGAAGGAAGATGCCGAGGCGGCCAACGAGCAGCTGGCCATCAAAGCCGTTAACCCAAGCCGATTAATTTTCCGGAATGCCATGGGGCGCTTTAATCGGAACGGGGCAAAAAAGGGGGCTTTTTTCATGCGAGGAAGTCCGAGGGGTTGAACTCAATTTTTTGGCCCGAAGCCACGGCCCGGTTCACGGCCAAGACCGCCACCGCCGTTTCAAAGCCCTTTTCGCCGGGGCAGTTGAGCTCGGTGCCGTAGCGGATGGCATTAAAAAAGTTTTCCAGATGCGGCTGATGGGCTGGTTTGCTCATATCAATCGGCAGGGGCCAGGCCGCGGCGGCTGCCGTGACGCGTACATCGATGGCCACATTTTTTGTGGAGGCTTTTGTGATCGGCATGGCCAATTTATTGATCAAGCCCTGCTGCGCCAGGGTATCCCATTCCGGCGCATGCGCTTCGCGCAGCGCGGAATTTCCCCGCGCCGGAACTTCGGCAATCTCGATGGTGCCGTTGGTGCCGCGGAAGGCTTCGGAGAAACCACGATGACCGGTGGTGGTCTGCGTTTCATAGAAGGCCCGGGCAGTGCCTTCCGGCGTGTCGTATTCATAAATACACATCACGTTGTCATACCACTCGCGATGGCTGTAGAAGTCGGTTCCGCCGGAGGCGACAACCGATTTTGGATTGGTTTCCCAAACCCATTCAAAGAGGTCGATTTGGTGAGAGCCG
This sequence comes from Pontiella sp., assembly GCA_037132875.1. GTDB lineage: Bacteria > Verrucomicrobiota > Kiritimatiellia > Kiritimatiellales > Pontiellaceae > Pontiella. The sequence continues at coordinate 6,513 of JBAHZU010000055.1, read as the reverse complement.
AGGTCGACAATCGGACCACCGCCATATTTTTTGTACCAGCGCCAATTGCGGAATTCCATCATGGAGTTGTAGCCATACTTATTGAGCTTGGCGGCATCCATTTCGAATTTTTTAGGGAAGCCAATATCGTCCGCTTTTGCACGGTTCCACTGGGCGGTGGCCGAGGTTACAGTGCCCAGCAGTTTTTCCTGATGAATCAGGGTTTCAATGGCGTGGATATAGCGCGGGTTCGAGCGGCGTTGATGGCCAATCTGCAAGAGCTGGCCAGTGGCCCTGGCGGTCTGCACCATGGTGCGGGCCTTTTCGAGCGAGTTCGACATTTCCTTTTCGGAATAGACGTGCAGGCCGGCTTCCATGCAGGCATTGGAATGCTCGGAATGCACCCAGTCGGGGGAGGCCACCACCACCGCATCCAACTCCTCTTTATGAGCCGCAATCAGCTCCTTGTAGTCCTCGTAGATTTCAATGTCGTGGCCATACTTTTTGATGACGTTGCCGGTATACTTCTGGGAATATTCCCAAATGTCGCAGATGGCCACAAAACGAATGCCCGGAATGCGCAGGCAGGATTCCGTGAGAATACGGCCCTGAGCTCCCGCGCCGATGAGCGCAATATTGAGCTGATCCGGATTTTTGATGGCCGAACGTTCTGCATTTTCAATGGCCCGCGCTTTCATCGCCGCCAGCATGGTGCCTGCCACTGCAGCAGACTGTATGAATTGGTTTCGTTTCATTTCCATCCTTCTATCTCCGGCTCATAGGGGTGACGAGTCAATAAATTGGTTTTTGAATCATTTTTTAGGGTTAAAATAACCAATGATTCCATGCCTAGGAAGGGGGCTATTTTGGCAGTCATGCTGCCGCAGATTCACACGTTCCTGGCCTACTGTTTGTGGATACAACGACGGAACAGGTGCGAACCGGACAAATCGTATGATTTTCCGAACCTTGGAAAAAGGTCCCGCCGTGCTGTATGGAACCAACGAGTGGAATTTTAACGGGGCGTCAGCCCTTCAATGCTGGCTGGAGAGGCCCCGTTAAAATGGCACCCGCAGTTTATTTAATTTCGTCCGGTACGTCGTAGTCGCCCAATGCATATTGAATACCAGCGAGATAGTGCTCCAGAATGGGACCATTCCAGAAAATCTCGTTATTATGCCCCATGGAGCAATAGAACACGCGGCCTTGGCCTTCTTGGCGAATCCAGGTCACCCCGAAATCACCATCGGTACGAGTTATCTTTTTTGGATTTCCACCTTTCACAGCTCGGGTATCCGGATCCTCCATATCAAGGCTCACGAGAACGCGTTGGTTCTCGCGGGAGTAGGGATCTTTGAACTGATAGATCTCATCTCTCACGTTGAACGATGCTCCGTCGAAAGCGGCATTGATCGGATGATCCGGCTCATCGAGCTTCATTTGAACCGTACACCTTGCGGTCCACGGATGACTGCAGAACAGGCCGCCCATCATTTTTGCGCCCTCTTCCCATTTATAGAAGTTGTCCGTGGCGGCATGGATGCCAATAATTCCTTTTCCACTGCGCACAAATTTAAGCAGTGCAGCGCGTTGTTCCGCATTGGGATTCAACTTCGTGGTGCTCATGAAGAGCACCGCATCAAATTTTGCCAAATCCTGGTCGTTGAACAGATCGAGTTCCTTGGTCTCTTGAACGGTATAGGCCCCCGTTTTTTCGCCCAGCAACCTCAGGGTTTCAACGCCCAACGAAATGTTTTTATGCACATACCCTTCGCAGCGGGAAACGATCAGGATGTTCCGACCTTTGGAAGGTTTGGCCGGTGCTTTTTCCGGCAGGGCTTGCTTCACTTTTTCAATATATTCCGGCTTGGGTGCTGGGAGCTTGTTCTTATTTTCTGCAGCGTGTACTGAAAAGCCAATGGCGAGCGCAGAAAAAATAGGGATCATTTTATTCATGGTTATCTCCTTCAAGTAGGGGGGCTTAATGATTAAATGCTTCGTCGAACACGCGATCAGATTTTTTAAAATCGACCTTTTTTGTAAATGCGCAGGATTCGGTGGCACCAGCCACGCGGTCCATCATGGCATCTTCCCATTCAATGGAAAGCGGTCCGGTATAGTTTTGCGCATTCAGGGTGCGGATAATCTCTTCAAAATTCACATCGCCCCGGCCCACGCTGCGGAAATCCCATCCACGCCCCGGCGTGCCGAAGTTGAGGTGCGATCCCAGAATGCCGCTTTCGCCGTCGAGGGTGATGGCCGCATCTTTCATATGCACATGATAGATGCGGTCCGGAAAGGCTTTTAGGAATCGAACCGGATCCATACCTTGCCAGTGCAGATGGGAGGGATCGAAGTTGAAGCCAAAGGCTTCGCGATGATGTACGGCTTCGAGCGCACGACGGGCGGTGATGATGTCGAACGCAATTTCAGTGGGATGAACTTCCAGCGCAAAACGAACGCCACATTCGTCGAACACATCAAGAATGGGATTCCACATTTCAGCAAAATATTCAAAGCCGGCGTTGATCATGGATTCCGAGGCGGGCGGGAACGAATAGAGCAGATGCCAAATGGAAGAACCGGTGAAGCCATTCACGATCGTGAGGCCCATATTTTGGGCCGCACGGGCGGAGTTCTTCATGGTTTCCACGGCCCACGTGCGCTGGCCTTCCGGATCGCCGGCGAGTTCGGCCGGGGCAAACATATCGGAGCGGCCATCGTTATTGGGGTCGCAGACCAGCTGGCCGCCAAGGTGGTGGCTAATGGAAAAGATCTTCAGGCCGTGGTCGGCAAGAAGCTCGTGCTTTTCTTTGCAGTATGTTTTGGATTCCGCGGCTTGGTCGACCTCCATATGGTCGCCCCAGCAGGCAAGTTCCAGGCCGTCGAAGCCCATTTCTTTGGCCAGCGGGGCCAGTTCTTCCAGCGGGATATCGGCCCATTGTCCGGTGAATAGGGTGACAGGTCTGCTCATGGTGCTGCTCCTTGGTTAACGTGAGGCGTGACTTTCCGAAGGGGAAAAATGAAGAAAATAAAAATAAGACGAACATCTGCGTTTATGGGTTAAATCTTCATGTTCTTCATTGCGACTGCTTTTTACGCGATTAATGGAGTCCATGCCGCATTGTTGTTGGAACTTTCCACAACGGCTTCAATGAATCTCATACCGAGTACCCCTTCCTTCACGCCGGGGAAGTCGGCTTCCAGATCGGTTGGCTTTTGCTGGGCGGCTTGAGCACGAATTGTATCCGCAAAGTTGCAGTAGTTGTTGGCAAAGGCTTCCAAAAAGGCTTCCGGATGTCCGGAGGGTAGGCGTGTGGCGCGGCCTGCGGCCTCGGATTTTTCTGCCACATAATCATTTCCCCGCTTCCAAATTTGAGTGGGGGCGTTGAGGGTGTCGACGCGGAGATCATTCGGATTTTCCTGATGCCATTCCAAGCTGGCGTCTTCGCCGTAGACCCAAATGGCAAGGTTGTTTTGTTGGCCAATCGAAATCTGGCTCGCATGCAACAGCCCTTTGGCCCCTTGGTTGAAACGCAGCAGACAGTTGCCATCGTCATCCAAGCGGCGCCCTTTCACAAAGGTGGTGAGGTCGGCTGCAATTTCGCAGATCGTTAATCCTGTGATGTATTCTGCCAGATTGGCCGCATGGGTTCCAATGTCGCCCATGCAACCCGCGATACCCGATTTTTCAGGGTCTGTCCGCCAGGTGGCCTGCTGCTGGCCTTCGTTTTCGATGGGACGAGCCAGCCAGCCTTGCGGATATTGAACCACTACTTTACGAAGGGTTCCCAGATCGCCCTGCGTGATCATATCCTTGGCCAGTTTGACCATCGGGTAGGCGGTATAGTTGTGCATCAGGCCAAAGATCTTTCCCGATTTTTGCACGATCAGCTCCAGCTCTTTCGCTTGTTCGACCGTCAGGGTCATCGGTTTTTCGCACATCACATGAAAGCCTGCTTCGAGGAAGGACTTCGCAATCGAGAAGTGCGTGTGGTTCGGGGTGCAGACCGATACAAAATCAATGCGGTCGCCTTCCGGCCGCGCCAGCTCGCCGTCAATCATGGCCTGCACGTTGCCATAGACCCGCTGAGGGTCCAGAGCAAGTTCCCGGCCCATGGCTTTCGATTTTTCTGGAACCATATCGAAGGCCCCCGCCACGATTTCAATCTGGCCGTCGAGGCGGGCTGCTTTTCGGTGCACGTCGCCAATAAAGGCGCCTATTCCGCCGCCGATCATGCCCATGCGTAGTTTTTGGTTCATAGTTTAACTCCTTAATCGAATGTTTAAATTTTGAGTCCAGACGTTTGGGGCTGCGCTGCTCGCGCCCTTAATCGTCCGCAACATCCACGGCTTTATAGCCGCCCTTGATTTGGAAACCGATGTGCAGCAGGGTGAAGACCACAATCAGCACGATGGCCAGATAGGACACCATTTTCAGTGCCGCGCCGGCTCCGGCGGTATCCAGTTGTCCTCCCATCATGGGCAACACAAAGGCGATGGCGGCCATGCCTGCGCCGCCCATCAGATTCATGGCCAATGCGCCGCCTTTCGGGAAGCGTTCGGCCACAATGCCGAGCATGGTTGGCCAGAAGAAGCTCTTGCCAATCCCAAAGATGGTGGCGGCGGTGAAGGCCACGGCCGCAGAAGCGCCGGTTTTTAGAGCGCCCAGCCAGAAGAGGCCAATGAAAGTCAGCACCGAGCAGGCAAGCAAGACCAGCATCGGGGAAAACCTGTGCACCAGACCGCCTCCGAAGAAGCGGATCACAAACACGAGGCCAGCAGTGTAGCAGAGGAAAATAATGCCTTCCATGCCGGTTAGTTCTTCCATCAGGGCGGGGAACCACTGGTCTGGACCAAGCTCAACTGCTGAGGTTAGCCACATGAGTAGGAAGAGCAGAATGAAAAGCGGCTTGAGGGTGCCTTTCACCATGTCAGCCGTGGACACTTTGGCCGCAACGCGTTCCGTTTGCGGATAGTTGCGCATCAGGCACATCACCAAAAAAATCACCGTGGGAATGGCAATGAGGCCCATTTTAGCCTGCCAGCTGGCTCCGCCTTTGCTCATGGCAAGGGAGAGGAGTCCGCCAACCACCAGGCCACCCGGCCACCACGCATGCAACACGTTGAGCATTTGACCTTTTTTCTCTGGATAAATCGTTGCCGCCAAGGGGTTAATTACGCCCTCCACAAGCCCTTGTGCAATGCCCATAATCAGAAAGCCCACAAATAACATCGTGGTGCCGGGAGTTGCAAAGAGGCCGGCCACAATTTCTCCCTCGGCCAATTCCGGCATAGGAGCAGTAATAATACAGACCAATCCAACCAAGAAGCCAATGCCTGAGAGGGCATGCATGGTTTTCATGCCGAGCGCATCAACGGCAAATCCGCAGATAAAAATCGAGAACGTGAATCCGAGAAAGGCGGGCGACCACATTTTACCCATCAGCTCAGCATTTAAATGGAAGTCCGCACTTAACGCGGTCGAGATATCGCCGCGAATGGCAAAAATCATGGAGGTGGTTAGCAAGGAAATGCAGCTAGCAACAAAGAGCCACATGCGGTTGGCGTGTACCTTATGGTGATCATCGGACATATTTATCCTCCTGGTTACAGTTTGTTTATTTGTAGAATTTGGATGATTGGAGCAAGACCCCTATACCCCGTATTCAAAGTCCATTGCTATGCATCCACCCACACAAGTGTTCTATAACCTAGACTAAATAATAAAGAGCAGTCTTGTAAATGCTGGGCTGTGATTTGTATATTTTCGGCATAAGTGGAGGATTAATATGGATGAACTTAGATTTAAATCGGATTTTCTCGCACAGATGCACAGCCCCGAGCAGATGCAAACGCTGTTTAATAATCTGCCCGATATATACTATTTTGTGAAAGACCGCGCCGGTCGTTTTGTGCTGGGAAATGATCAGTTTGTGAAACAGTGCGGCTGCACATCGGAAGCGGAGATTGTGGGAAAAACCGATTACGACTTTTTTCCGCTCGGTCGCGCCGAATCCTATGTGGAGGATGATGCCTTTGTCATGAAAACCGGCGAAAGCATCATCGACCGCGTCGAGCTGGCTCCAGACCCTGGAAACGCCATCAACTGGTTCATCACCTGCAAAGTACCGATTTATTCCAACGCCGGCGAAATCATCGGTTTGGCAGGAACCGCGCGCGACATCTCCCGCGCCGGCCTCGCCCTGCAACCCTACATTGAAATGCGCTCCGTACTCGAACATGTGCGCGATAATTTTTCGAACTCCATCGAAATTAAAGAACTCGCCGCTCTGGTGCATCTATCCATCAGTCAATTCGAACGCCGGTTTCGTAAGGTATTCCAGATTACGCCCCTTAAGCACATCATGCGCGTGCGTATTCGCGCCGCCAGCGTGCGGCTCACCACCACCAACGACACCATTGCCACCATTGCGCTCGACTGTGGGTTCTACGATCACTCCCACTTCACCCGCAACTTCCGCAAACTCATGGGCGCCTCCCCGAAAGACTACCGGAAGCAATATATGGGGT
>JBAHZU010000071.1:0-12507 GCA_037132875.1 Pontiella sp. | reverse complement strand
TTAAATAACCACAAAAGCCTTCTTTTTGCCAATAGGCTAAAAGGCTTTTAGGTAACTTGTCTTGATATTTCTCCATGACTTGTGAAGGTACAGGCTCAACTGAGGTGGGTTTACCAAACTCATCTTCAAAATCCACCATTTTTTCTTTTATAAAGTCATCGTAGTGATACTTATCGTCATCGTGCATTATTTCTTTCCTTTTTTTTTGATTTACAAAGTGTTAATTTAGCGTTCATATTGTGTTTTGCTTTACACGCAGCGTTAACTTGCGCGTTGTAACAGCGAAGCGATAATACGCCTTTAACAATCAGAGCAGTTTCAATAGCAACCTCTGAGAACTCGAAACCTCGTCCACACCGACCATGGCGTTGGCTACAATGCCATGCGTCAATGGCCGAATCATCAATCCAGAAAGTAATGACACTTCGCTTAGGGGTTGTTGATCTTTCGCGGTTAAATTTTGTTCGAGCTAAAAGCATTTTATTCGCGGCGAGTCGCGTATAGCCTAGTCATTCTACGCAAACACGACTCAACAATGAAAAAAACGCTTTTAGCCGAAATACGGTCCCTCAGGCATATCGACACCAACAAGATCGGAAATCGTTGCCATCATATCGATCCCGCCCGACACCAACCGATTATCGGTTTCATTTTTCCGCCCCTTGCCTGGATAACTGACAATAAACGGAACGCGGCAGGACTCTTCATACAACACGGACTTCTGATGCCAGCGATGTGCCCCGTAGCCGTCACCGTGATCACTACTGAAGATGACAACGGTATTTTTATCCAGACCGTTCTCTTTCAGGGACTCTAACAGGCCTCCAATATGCCCATCCACCATTTCAACCAACTGGTTATACGCCCATCGATATTGACGCCACTCATCAGCCGTAAAGTCCATTGCCATTTTCTGCGCATTAGGAACGCCGTTTTTATTCAATGTACGGCGAATGCCTACCGCTTCAGATTCATCCCGATTAATATCATAATTCTCAGGCAATGGAGGGCATTCTGAAAGCGATGGATCCACATCGACATCTCCATTACGCATACGTATGCCTTCGGTGCGTCCTGCTTTTTTGCGTCCCCACTCACAGATGTCATGCGGGTTATAATAGGAGACCACCGCAAAGAAAGGCTTCTTCCGATCTTCGGAAAGAAACTCGATCGCATTTCTGGTCATGCTCTTGTCTTTACCACCGGTATTAATATCAAATCCGTGATTCAACGTATCTTTGGTGCTAAAGGTTTCATCCTGAATGTGCCATTTTCCAAAATAGGCCGTGTCGTACCCCGCGGCTTTAGCCTGATTACCAAGCGATATGGTCGGCTTGTTATTTTCATCGGCAAGCCTACGCTGACAAGGCAAACGACCGGTATACATGGTGTAACGCTGCGGCATTCGGGAAACGAACGCCCTTCTTCGCAATCGAATCCATGGCGGGCGTCTTCACCCATTTCGACCCTGCACAGCTCATCACATCCGCAAACTGCTGATCGGTAGTAATGAATAGTATATTGGGTTTATCGCCCTTCTTCGCCGCTTCCGCCTTGCTCAACGTTCCTGCTGCCAGCAACATGGATGATCCCGTTCTAATGAACGTTCTTCGTCCTAAGTTATTCATAGTTCTGTCCGATAGTAACCCGCTTTAATTCCTGCTTTTCTGAAGCTCGATCATTTTTTCCGCAAAGCGCTTACCTAATTCGCGGGCGGCCTCTGCACTGAAATGGGTCAGATCGCCTTTATCCTCCAACCCGTCCGAAGAAGCAAAGGCACACAACGGAACCGTTTTCGCAACCCCCTGCTGAGCCTCATTCACCTTGGTGCGCCCGTCACTCCAGGGTCGCTCCGGGAACTGACCGAGCTGGCCGATCACGAAAGGAATAGTCTGATCTCCACATTCAGTACGAACCCGATCGATTAGTTCAACCATCGCCGCTTCATAGGTTCCTCTTTGGCCCATTTTCGAATCCCCCTCACCCTGATGCCAGAGAATGCCCTTGACCGTCCCGCTCTTCATGGCCAGCCGAAGGCGTACCAGCATATCGTCATACGGATGGGATTGGGTCTTCGTGTGCTCGCCTCCCGGAACCCAATAGCGAATCGAGGTCCCCCCGACTGCACAGGGAATGAGGCCGATTTTCACAGACTTCGACTGTTTCGACATCGCAATCCCGAACGAACGCCCGGGCCCGACTCCTGCAATCTTCTTATCAAAATGAATTGGATCCACTGCGGGCACCCATTCATTTTCTTTATTCAACGTGAATACACGCTTCGGTTTTTCTTGATCCTGCAGTTCAACCCTTCCGCGTCCGGCCATATTGGACTGGCCAATGAGCAGATAAAGGTCGAGATCTTTCTCTCCCGCGGATGAACCGCACGCAAGGGTGGCAAGCCATGCTGCATAAATGATTTTTTTCATGGTTTTATTTCAGCCAGTCCGGCACTCCTTCTTTTTCAAATTGATCAACCCGCCGGTCATAGGTGTCTCGGGGGAAATCGGCAGTGGCATCTCCGGCGCCTTCGTTTTCCAGCAGCCATTTCCGATGCGATTTAAGCACTTCCGCACATTCCGGATTGGATACGAGATTCACATGCTCGCCCGGATCGGTGCGATGATCGTAGAGTTCTTCCGATCCATCGCGATAGCGGATATACCGCCAATGCTGACTCCGCACCGCGTGGTTTCCATGATATCGGGTCGTCACCACCGGAGCCCCTCGTTCCACCGCATCGTTTTTCAACATTGGCACGAGACTCACACCATCCAGTTCCTGTTCCGGCAGATCGCACAGTTCGCTGAGCGTCGGGAAAATATCGAGTAGACTCACCGGCTGATCGCGAAGCTCGCCATCCGTAGCCAAGCCTGGAACGGAGATAAAAAGAGGCACCCGCGTGGATTCTTCCCACAACGCTTGTTTTCGCCAGTGCCGTTTTTCGCCGAGGTGCTGGCCGTTGTCCGACCACAGCACAATAATCGTGTTGTCTGCATACGGGCTCTCGTCGAGCGCGTCGAGCACCTTGCCAATCTGATCATCCACAAAAGTGGTACAAGCCAGATAAGCACGAACGAGTTCCTGCCAATAGGTCGAGCTAATCGCGAGCACTTCAGCATGATCGCCCTTCGGCAGCGTGCCGTAGGCCATTGCTTTCCCATACAGCGGAATATCGTTAAATTCATTCTCAGGAATCTCCGGAACCTTAATCGATTCCAACGGATAACGATCAAAATAAGACGCCGGAGCGGTGAACGGGTTGTGGGGCCTCAAAAAACCCACGGCTAGGAAGAACGGCTTCTCATATTTTTCGTCCAGTTGTTCAACAGCCCACGCGGCGATCTGCTCATCGGGCATGCCTTTCTTAGGCATCTCGTCTTTCTCCAGCGCCGCCCAGCAGAGGGTATCTCCTTTCACGCGGCCCCCATTCGCCTGAAAAATTGCACCGCCATCTGGGGGGAAGGGATTAAAGTGACTCGAGCGATAGCCCGGCACCTCTTTATTGAATCCGTACCGACTCGGAAGCGTTTCATCCCACAGGGGATAGTCGAAATCCTGCACCCCCCGGTGGTAAATTTTTCCGGCCGCAAGCGTCACATATCCATTCTCCCTGAAATGCGTTGGCAACGGATTACGCCCGGCCAGCACCTGATCGTATTCCGCTGCACTTTTCGGAATATTATTCACCCATCCTGAAGTGGTCGGCGCCAGTCCGCTCAACAAAGACTGCCGCGATGTGGTACAAACGGGTGCCGCGCAGTGCGCATTTGTGAAGTAGATGCCCCGCTTCGCGAGGCGATCCAGATTCGGCGTATATGCCTGCGGATGCCCCTCCAGCAAGCCGGTCCAATCGTTCAAATCGTCCACCGCAATGAACAGCACATTCATCTTTTCCTTCGCGGCAAACGCCTGCCCCCCCGCACCAACCGCGAGGGTAAGCAGCAGAAGACGGAATCGCAGGGGGGTGTTTAAAAGGCTCAAATTCATGATATTAATCTCCTCTTTCTAACTCAACGTATTGCGATTTCGGGCAGCGTAAACTCGCCCTTCAATTTCAGGCCCGTGGGCGCCGAAGACGTTCCGATTTTAACCTCAAATGTTCCGGCTTCCACCACCCATTCATTATCGCGATTCAACATTTTCAGGTCGCGCGTCGGTTCCAAGGTGAACGTAACGGTTTGGGTTTCGCCCGCCTTGAGCGATACCCGCTCGAAGCCCCGCAACACTTGTTCGAACGGCGCAACGGTTGCAACAACATCGCTGATGTACAGCTGCACCACTTCATCGCCATCCATTTCACCCACATTGGAAAGCTCGCAGGAAACGGTAATACGGTCCCCCTTTTCAATCTTGAGGTTCCGATATTCAAAGGAGGTATAACTTAGCCCTTCTCCAAAATAATAAAGCGGATCCACAGCACGGGTCGCACCCCATCCATTTTCATCGGCCGATCTATTTTGTGCACCCCAGGCTCCTTTTCGGTGGGGAATACTGAGCGGAAGTTGCCCAACAGTCTGCGGGAAGGTCAGCGGCAATTTTCCGCCGGGATTGTATGTGCCGAATAGCGTTTCCGCCACCGCCTGCCCCACTTTTTCACCACCATGCCAGCAGACCAAGATGCCAGGCACGTGCTGGTTGATCCAGTTGATGGACGCCGCACGGCCCGACATGAGCACCACCACCACGGGCTTACCCGTTTTTACCATTTCCTGCACCAGCAAGGTCTGATAGCCGGGCAAATTTAATGAGGTGCGGGAGAGCGATTCGCCAACCGTTTCATGGTTATCCCCCACCACCACCACAATCACATCTGATTTTTGAGCCAACAGTATGGCTTCATCAATGCCGGTCTGTTCTGCAGCATTCGGGGCTTCCCAAATCTGGTCGGACACGGGAAAACGAGCATCCTTAAAGTCAACGCCTTTGGCATAAAGCACTTCCGCATGATCCCCAAGCAATGCCTTGATTCCCTCTAGGGGCGTAATAATATCCGATGTTCCTGGGCCGTAGCGGCTGATCATGGGTGTAAAATCATCCGCGCCTGGTCCGGTCACCAAAATGGTTTTCACCGCATTGCGATCCAGCGGCAGGATGCCATCATTTTTCAGCAGCACCATCGATTTCCGAGCCGCCTCCAGCGTTGCGGCCTCATGCGCGGCCTGGTGGATGATTCCCGGCGCAGCCTGAGCATCCACAAAGGGGGTATCAAAAAGACCCAGTTCAAATTTCACCCGGAGCACATCGGCCACGCGGGAATTAATCGTTTCCTCACTAATGAGCCCTTGCGCAATCACCTTCCGCAGCGGATTCACAAAATGTTCCATCGTTCTAAAGTTTGTGCGCACATTCATTCCGGCATTCACCGCCTGCACAATGGCATCCTCAAAATCTTCGGCCACGCCGTGCTGTTTATAGAGCCGTTCCACCGCGCCGGAATCGGAAACCACATAGCCTTTAAATCCATATTCATCGCGCAATAGTTCCGTCAGGAAATAGGCACTGCCTGTCACGGCAATGCCATCATAGGTGTTGTATGAACTCATGGTTCCTTTGGGCTCGGCTTCGGTAAATACTTTTTGAAACGGATGCAGCAGGATTTCATGCATATCGCGGTAAGGAATCTGTGGGTCGGTACGGCCCCGGGCATCGCGCCCACCATTCGGATTGCTGTACGCCGCAAAGTGCTTCGGAGTTGCAGCCATCCCTTGCGATTGAATGCCAAGCACTTGCTGCTTGCCCAGTTCCCCAACAAGGAACGGAGATTCGCCATAACACTCCACCGTTCTGCCCCAGCGCGGATCGCGCACGGTATCGAGAATCGGAGAATAGACGTTGGAATATCCCAAGGCTCGGCCTTCTTTACCCGTAATTTCGCCGATACGACGCACCAGCCCTTTATCGAACGTGGCACCGATTCCCAACTGGCTCGGGAAGTTACTTGCGCGCCAATGGGCAAGCCCACGGATGCCTTCATTCGAGAAATCGACCGGAATGCCCGAGGGCGTCTCTTCCGCAAACCACCGCTGAATTTCATTCAGCAGTTCACCATGCTCCACATGACCGGTCAATTCGTTCGCACCACGCACGCCATTGCAATGCTCATCAATATTGGCGACCCCGTCTTTCCAAACTCTGGATTTCCATTCTTCCGTCGGACGAATTTGTTTTAGAATCCGCTTATACCCATAGATGGTGCCCATTTGGCAGGTCTTCTCCTCCATGCTCATGCGACCCAACAGATCGGCGACGCGCTCATCGACCGACAGCGCCGGATTTTCATAGGGGTCCATCTTCCCGTTTTTATTCCGGTCGATCCAACCGTCGTGATAAATCCCTGCCGCACCGACGGATAAAGCCGCTGCCCCAAATAATGTACTCACTAAGATTTTCTTCATGTATTATTCCCCAATCTCTTGTTAGTTAAAACGGAACGTTGCCGTTTGGTTCACCTTCGACGATGTTCCCAAAAACACTTTAAATTCTCCCGGCTCGACCTTGGTCAGCCGATCGATCCCCGTAAAGGCCAACTGTTCCGGAGTGATGACAAAAGATACTGTTTTCGTTTCGCCCGGTTGAATGTCCAACTTCTGAAACCCTTTCAATTCCTTATCCGGACGAATCACCGAACCCACCAGGTCTTTAATGTAAAGCTGAACAACTTCTTTCGCAGCGCGGTCGCCAGTATTGGTGACCTCAATCTGCACCTTCAGCTCGCCGCCGGCAGAAAGTTCCGTGGCCGAAAGCACCGGCGTGCCATATTCAAAGGTGGTGTAGCTCAGGCCATGGCCAAAACAGAAAAGTGGCTCGTTTTGTGAGAATAGATAGCCCTTGCGAAAGTTGATTTCTTTCTGACTGTAATGAATCGGCAACTGCCCAATCGAAACCGGAACGGTTACCGTAAGTTTTCCGGAGGGAGACACCTCGCCCATCACAATTTTTGCAATGGCTTGATCTCCAAATTCGCTCAACTCCCAGCAGTCGATAATGGCGTCGGCCTGTTTTGAAATTGCACGAATAGACAGGGTCCGACGATGTTTCAACACCACAACCACCGGTTTGCCCAAGGCCTTAACCCTGCGCAGCAGCTCATCCTGTGCTCCCACCAGATCAATGCGATCGCGATCGCCGAGATTGCCCGCCATAAAATAGGCTTCTTTCGACGTATATTTGTCGCCACCCAAAAAGAGCACCGCAACATCCGCCTGCCGAGCGAGTTCCACCTGTGCTTCTAACACCGCGTCCTCTGTGTGCACCAGCTTCGGTGCGTTCCGGTCTTGATCGGTCAGATCAAATCCTTTCGCCGCAATGAATTTAAAATCAGCGATGCCCATCTGTTCAAAGGCACTCCGAGCCTTTTCCGACACCAAGGGCCCCAGCAATGCAACCGTTGTCTTTGCCTTCGCTTTCAACGGCAGGGTTTCATTTTCATTTTTTAGCAGAATAATGGATTCCAAGTCGGCACGCAGTGCCAGTTCCAGCGACTCTGGCGCACGGACTTTTTCCCGAACCGTGGAAACATCAATGTATGGCTGTTCGAATAATCCCAACACAAATTTGGTTCGCAACACGCGCCGGACCGAACGGTCGATATAGTTCAGCAGTTCTGGGTGCTCCTTCACCAGTCCCGGCAAGAGCGCATAGGCGGTCTCGCTGTACAGATCGATATCCACCCCGGCTTTCAACGCCATCATGGCAGCATCTTCCGGCGTTTCGGCCACTTTCATGAAAATATGCAAGCGAGCAATATCGTTGGCATCGGAAACCACATAGCCCTTAAAGCCCCACTCGTTCCGCAACACATCCGTCAACAATGCCTCGTTGGCATGACTGGCCACGCCATTCAGGTCTCCGTGCGAAGCCATCACACCCAGCGCATGGGCCCGCTGAATCCCGGCTTTAAACGGGGGATAAATTTCATCGATCAACCCCCGTTCCGAAAGTTCGATGGATGCAAAATTTCGTCCACCCTGCACCTGCCCATAGCCCGCAAAGTGTTTGACCACCGCACCAATATGGGTTCCAGCCGACAGCCCCGCATAATCGCCCTGGACGCCCGTAATGGCAGCAACGACCATTTCTGAAGTCAGATAGGTGTCCTCGCTACAGGCTTCGCTCATGCGGCCGAATCGTGGATCGCGCACAATATCCGCTTCCGGCGAGTGGCACAGGTGTAGCCCGCGCAGCCGTGCTTCGCGCCCCACGGCATCCCAGACTTCTTTCACCAGCTCAACATTCCAGCTGGACGCGAGGGTAATGGGGCGACCAAATACGGTGCAGTCCTTCGCATTCACCCCGTGATAAGCCTCGATCACAAACAGTGCAGGAATATGAAGTCGGGTATTCTCAATGATATATTTCTGAAGCTGATTGTTCAGTTCCGCCGACTTTTCGGGGGAATAATTGGCCCCCGGATTCTTGATTCCGGCCACGCCAGCTTCTAGGCGGTCCCGGATTTCATCCGAAAAGGTCAGCTCATTCTCGGCGTTGATCTTAATTTTGTTGCCCGCATGAAACATGCGCAACTGGGCCACTTTCTCGGCCAACGTCATCCGGCCCAAAAGATCGTCCACCCGAACCTCTACCGACTGATCTGGATTGCGGTAGGGGACCGCCGCCGCACCCGCATGGCAACCCAACAGGACCATGAGTCCGGCCAACATCCACCGTATCTTTATAGTTCTATGCGCTTTCATTTTGATGATCGTTCCGCCCCCTTACAGCGCAGGGCTTTCAAACGCCCCGAGATCCACACGTTCATCGCCAACTGGGTTGCCGAGCAGATCCTGGCCACCATTCCCTTCGATTTTCACACCGGCATCGATGCCCGGGGATTTTGATTTGAGCTGATATCCAATGAGCGCTTGCATCGTTTTCAGGTTGATATCAGACCCCGCCTCCCCCGGCTTGTAGAAATCGGGTTCGCCCTCTATCGCTGCCGTTTCCGAGGAATGCGGTTCAATGTTAAAATAGAGGTTGTTGCGAAAAATGGTATTGATCCCTACCGCATTTTCTCCCCACTCCCCTTTGCCCTCGAAATAGAAAATATTATTTTCAAACGTAGAATTGATCGGGGTCCGTCCTTCTGGAAACACCTTGACCTGGAGTCCCTTCTTAACGAAATGGGTATTGTTGTAGATGTGGACATTTTCGGCGGATGTACTATTTTCAAACCCGTAGAAATAGATTCCCATGGTATCATTCTGGCTGATGTTATAACGGATCACCACATTGCGGGTTGGGCGCTTCATGATTCCGCAAAACCAGTTATTATCGTGACTGTAGTTATACTGAATAAACGTATTCACACAGTTGTAGTCGGCATCAAACCCGCCCCGATCAAACCCCTCTTTCCCAACATTCCCGTAGGCTTCGTTGTACTGAATTTTGATTCCGTCGGTATTGAAACAGAAGATGCTGTGCCCCGTATCATACCGGCTACTGTTGGCGAGCGTATTGTGTTCGTAGATCGCATCCTTGCTGACCCGCGCAATCACATTATTGCGACCCGTATGATCCAGATAGTTTCCGGCCACATAAACGCGCGTCCAGAGATTCCTTATTTTTTCTCCATTTTCCACGAGGTCAACATCTGCACAATTGGAATCATTCCCAATTCCAACCCCCCCCACCTGTTCAATGCGGTTGTTCGTGATGCGAAGATCATCAAAGGTAGTCTTCTTCGACTTTTTCACATGAACGTGAATGCCCCCCCTTCGCTTCCCGGCCACCTGCCCATTCACATCGTGCACATGACAGTCATTAATGTAGATATGGCGAAAGGTTTCATTGGAGCCCCCCTCCACGAGCACATAGATCCCGAAGAGTTCCCCTTGGTCCTTATGGCTCCCATCGGTATTGGTGATTTCCAAGCCCTGAACTTCCCAGTACGAGACATTCTTTAAGAACACACCCGCGATCTGTTTTCCTTGGGCATTAATTCGAGGGCGCTTCCCTCTACCAAAGGCATCAATTCGGATCGGGGCCTCTTCCGTCCCGTTGCCCTTCGGCGCGAGCATGCCGGTGAAGAACATCCCCCGCTTAAGCAAAATGGAATCGCCCGGTTGCATCTCGATCTGACTGATTGCATCGAACTTTTTTTGTGAATCAATGCGGTATTCTTTAGCAAAACAAGCCGTAGAGAGCATCAATAATAAGGTAATTGAAGGTAGCGTATATGATTTCATTAGTATTTATAATCCCCGCCGTCGCGACTGAATTGGCAGCTGGCTTCAATTTCAGCCAGCTTCTTTGATAAAGCAATGAACCGCTCAGGCATCTTTTGGGACAGGTCCGTGGTTTCAGCCGGATCATTCTTCAGGTCAAACAGATAGGTTTTACCCCCCCCCTTCGCGGCGGTGGTGAGGAGTTTGTAGTCCCCACTGATCAATACCTTGCCATCAATCCCCTGAATCAGCCGGCGGTACCCAAAGAATAGATCTTTACCGCGTTCATCAACCTCACCCCGAATAATCGGCATCAGATCAATTCCATCAATCGGCCGCGTATCTTTCTTGGAACGCTTGTAACCCGCAATCTTCTCAATGGTTGGAAAGAAGTCGATGGTGGAGCAACGAACATCCGTTACCGTTCCCGGCGGAATCACGCCCGGCCATTCTGCACAAGCGGGCACCAACAATCCCCCTTCATACATCATGTGTTTATGCCCGCTAAAGGGCCCAGCAGAAGCAATCCCTTTTTTGGTTAGGCCACCGGATGGCCCATTGTCGCTGCAGAAAAAGAGAATGGTATTTTTTTCAATACCCAGTTCGCGCAGCTTTGCCCGAAGTCGACCGATTTGATCATCCATCGCGGTGATGCATCCATAATAGTGCTGGCGCAGGTTTCCAGCCTCGGGATACATCGCAAGATATTTTTCCCCAGCAACCACCGGTTCGTGCGGTGTATGGAACCAAACCGTGGCCAAGAAGGGTTGATCTTTATTTTGTTCAATAAAGGGAATCACACGATCCATAATGACTCGGCTATCATCGCCCTTTAAATTATCACGGACTTCCTCGCCATTATGGACATAGGGAAATCCGCCCTTCCAAGGCTGGCCGCCCTGATCCTCACCCTTGTGGCTCCAGCCCCGCCATCCCTTCGGCGTAATGCCCGGATCCCAGGTTGGCACCGCGCTGGTGGTGGCAAACCATTCGTCGTAGCCATGGTGCGACGGGGGGGAGAAAAACCCGCGCGAACCGATATCGGCTTCCCGCACCCAACCGATATGCCACTTCCCAAAGAAGCCGGTGTTATATCCCTGCTTCTTGAGCATTTCAGCCACCGTGAATTCACCCACGCGCATGCCGCCGGTATGAGCCGCCAGAATGCCATAGCGAAATGGATAGCGACCGGTCAGGCAACTGCCGCGCGTCGGCGAGCAGAGTGGCGCGGCGGCATAGAAGCGGTCAAACTTAATGCCATTCTCAGCCATACTATCGAGGTGGGGTGTTTTTAATTCAGGATGTCCATTGAACCCGACATCGCCCCACCCTTGGTCATCGGTCATAATCATGATGATATTTGGGGATTTAGGCGAGTCGGCGAGTGCTGCCGAGCCCCAAGCCATCATCAACCCTCCCAAAAAACATTCCCGCAAAAATTTATTTTTCATAGCTATCTCCATACTACCGTTATGTACTGAAACTGAAGTTGATCAAAGAATTCGTCAAACGATCGGCTGAATCGGGATTCTCTCTATTCGAGCCTGCACCTGCCCAGCGCGCATATCCATCCAGTCCGACGGGACTCATGAGGGCAAGCATCAGATGGAATGGCAACGGGTATTCAACGAAACCCACTCTAGTCGAAAAAACATCAAAGAGACCATCTAAAACACTACGAAAAAGTAAGATTTATAAATCGATGAAATCGCTTCCGACAAACCATTCATCGCCATCTGAACCCCCCGCATAGGAATTCCTATTCCATACTGAAATTCCATCCTCATCACTCTCCCCATTGTAAATTCCGGCAACACATTCGCAGCATCGTTCAATAGCCGATCACCGCCCAAGGCATATTCCATCAGGTTATTCATGCCGTCTGGCACAGCTTCCGCATCGTCTTCATAACCGTCGTTCACCCCTTCCGTCAGACCATGTTCGTGACCAGCGCTTGCGTAGACGACACCAAAGCCACCCATGCAAACCCTATACCCACACAACTCTTTCTCATGATCTCCCTCCTTTGTTTAGTGATTCCCTTCTCATCATGAAACACATTCAGACCAATCCCCCCGATACACGTTAACCAAACGACTCGCATACAAGGTATGAACACCCCAGCCCAGAATTGGGACACTGCCTATGTTTTTATCCCAGCTATTGCTCCGGCCCCCGAAGAAGCTCCTCGATTCCCCCAAATCATTATTCATCAAAGGCACAATGATCCGTCTCGGCACCGACCGTTAGCGTTCCCGCGTCCACCGACGTCCTAGATAGTCAATGGCACCACACGGTGATAACTAAGAATGGTAGTGTTCTTAAAATATGAATCGATGAA
>JBAHZU010000051.1:0-21936 GCA_037132875.1 Pontiella sp. | reverse complement strand
TTTCATCGGCCATAATTTGTGCCGCACAGCGCGGCTTTTTGCGAAGCGACTGAAACTGAAGGCCCGGCAGGAAAGGGGTTGTATTTTTCATACAAGACAATGCAATATCTAAGAAGATAAATCAAGTTAAAATGACTTATTCGGCCCGAATATACGGGGTTTTTTGCATAGCAGGAGCCCTTAAGGAAGTGCCATTCGACTCTGACCCCTTTCCCTGTGTTTTTCTTTACTCAGAAGGCCTTAATAGTGGTTCGATTTCTTTTTTAATGTGTAAATTCCCCAACTAATGAAGGCTGTCGCTACAGTAATGAAGAGGGTTGCTTGAAAACCATTCGATAAGCCAAGCCAAACTGAAATTTGATCAACTAAGACATTGCTATTTGTTACCACATACAGGCCTGTGAAAAGCCATAGCATCACCCAGTACCACCCAATGAGGATATATATTACTCCATTTAGTCTGAACATGGTTTTTTTGGATGTTAAAAATGCCCATCCGAAGTAAATGGATGCCACTAATAAAAAAAGTGCTGATTGTAAATAGATTGGTATATCTAACTTAAGTTCGATGTTTTCTGCGAAGCTTGTTGTTCCAGGATAGTAGTAAGTTGAAACCTTTAAAATATGAGACACCAACCACAGCAATAATGTACTTATCCCCAGAAGACTGAAGATAACAACATCGGCTCGATTTTTGATTCTATTTTTCATCTTTCATGAATCGAACGTTTGAGATGAGGCTGAGTGCAAACCAACATTGCCTGACTCGACGGGCGTTGTCACGATAGCCTCAATTGACTGGTGCGATTTCTTTTTGTTTAGTGTCCTTGGATTTAAAATAATCTATCATAAAATACGCTCCTGATACCAATAGAATTAATTGGAGTGTATAAAATTTAGCCTTTGGAATTTTTGTTCCAAAAACTATTTTCCCACTAGGATGGATACCATTTCTGCTTCTGTGGGTATTCACATACTTCTCAGAAAGGAATCCTAGGAAGAGAAATGAGATAATATAGATTGTTGCGATAAGCTGTCTCATATATTTCCTTTTTTTTCGAACAGTGGTTATATGTGTTTTTTGTGGGTATATAACATCCTTTGGATATGTTATTTTTATATGATAAGAACAGATTAAAGGCTAAGCGAGGCGTAAAATGTGATTTGATTTCCACTATGCGAGATGTATGCAAAAAAGTAGGTCGTATCCGATTTTGGAGGTGAGTATGGAGGAGCATCACAGATCGTTTGGGTGAATATCGCCTATAACGGCCTTTTTATCCTATTTGTCGACCCAATAAACGTGCTGGAAAATACGTTTCAATCCAGTAGTTTTCATGAATGAATGAAAATTTGGATGATTTTAAAACGGTGCAGGATATTCAGAAGGGGATTAAATTCACGGCTGAGCTCTTGCAGGGTGATGTCACCATCCGGACTTTTCTGGAGTCATTGGCTGAAGGCGTTGTGGTGATCAATACCGATGGCCGGATTGTATTAATCAACAAGTGCTTAGAGGAGTTGTTCGGCTATTCTAAGCAGGAGGTCCAGGGGGAGCGCATTGATCTGTTTATCCCTCCGCCGCTGAGGGAGACGCATCAGCATCATATTTCAGACTATTTCAAGCGGCCCCGAGTTCGGCCGATGGGCATTGGCCTTGATTTGACGGGGCAGAAGAAAAATGGGGATCAGATTCCTGTAGAAGTCAGTCTGAGCACTCTTGAGGTGGAAACCGGTCGGATCGGGCTTGCGTTCATCACCGATATTTCGGCCCGCAAAACCGCGGAGGCGGAATTACATAAAAAAAATCAGCAGTTGGATGAATTTGCTCAGATTGTGGCGCACGATTTGAATAGTGATGTGAGCACGATGGTTGGGCTGAGTGAAATGTTGCTTGATTTGGATGACGATTTTACCCAAGAGGAACGGAGGCAATATCTGCAGGACATTGCATCGGGCGGGCGAAAGGTGAGTGCGATTATCCGAGAGCTTTTGCTCTTTGCACGAATAGACAAGGGAGAATGCGAAACCGTCCCGTTGGACATGACGCAGATTGTGACGAGTGTACTGTCCCGGCTCAAAAGAAAGATAGAAGAGTCGGGTGCCACCTTTTCCTTGGACTCGTTGGAGGTGCCTGCCATGGGATATAGTCCGTGGATTGAGGAGGTTTGGTTTAACTACATCAGCAACGCATTGAAGTATGGAGGATCTCCTCCGGCCATTCAAATTGGCGCCCGAGAAGAAGACGGGGTTGCGTTGTTCTGGATTAAGGATAATGGCCCGGGTCTTTTGCCGGAAGATCAGGCGTTGGTGTTTAACGATGCTGATGATGCCCGAAAAAGAATTATTAAAGGGCATGGACTCGGTTTAACCATCGTTAAAGGAATTGTGGAAAAACTGAACGGTCGCATTGGGGTGACGAGCGAACCGGGAGAGGGTTCGGTCTTTTATTTCACGCTGCCGCTGCCAGACCGCGTGTAAGCCCGTTCATTTTATGGGGCTGAAGGTGCGAAGGCGGGTCTGCTTTAAGAGGGCGTGGCGTCAAGCATTGTGAGATAGAGGCGCATCTCAAATTCCCGTTGATGGTAGTCGGGCAGCATATTTTCGCAGAGTTTATAGAAGGCTTTGTTGTGCTCTTTTTCTTTCAGGTGTGCGAGTTCGTGCACGACAATCATATTGAGCAGGGTTTCTGGAACTTTTTTAAACACCGCGGCAATGCGGATTTCATTTTTACGCTTTAGTTTTTTCCCCTGAATACGAGTGACGTGGTGATGGGTGCCGAGCGCATGATGGATGATATGAATTTTAGGATCGTAGATCACTTTGCTCAAGGGGCCCGATTTTTTCATGAAGCGGTTTTTTAAATCGATGGTGTAGCTTCGAAGCGCGGCATCGTTTCGTATTTCATGGATGTTGGGATGCTTCTTCTTCAGGTAGGATTCCAAGGTATTTTTGTCCAGCATGGATTGAATCTGTTGCTGAAGGTCGGGCGGATATCCTGAAATATATTTTAAGGAGGCCATGGATTCATCCTAAAAAATGCAGTTGCCCAGAGCGTCGCAGCTACGAAATGTGTGTCAAGGCCTACCTCGAGGGGGCTCAAGCCGAAGTGGGGGCGGCGAAATCAGCACTCCGCTGGGGAGGAATGAAGAAAATGGACCGGAGACGAACGGGCTGCATTGCTGGGTTAAAGATTCGTTTTCGTTATTTCGACGGCGGTTTATGAGTTAATGTCTTCGCCGCCGGTTCCTTCCGTTTTTCTTTTTGCGCGACGGCGGAGGATGCTGTTCTTTTTCCAGTTGTTCGCGTTCGCGGAGTCGGCGCAGGCGGTCCTGATTTTCTTTTGCGGCAAATTCCACTTCGTTTAATACGCCCTTAACATCGGCTTTTTTCCGGGTATCTTTGAAGCGACCGGTAAGTTGGGTATCGGGGGAGAGGGTGCCCGCTTCATAATGCGCCCAGATTTCGGGGGCATATTTAGTTTTAAGCAGGTCGGGGGCAAAGCGGCCGTAATAGTTGGTTATGTTGCGGACATCGCGAACGAGCATGGCCCGGGCGTTGTTATTGCCGGCCGCATTCACCGCCTGTGGTAGATCAATAATGATGGGGCCAGATTCATTGTTCAGCACATTAAATTCTGAAAGGTCACCGTGTACAATTCCAGCGCAGAGCATGCGCACCACAGCATTCATTAGCGTCAGGTGGTCTTTACGCGCTTGTTCGGGGGTCATGGTGACGTCGTTCAAGCGAGGGGCAACGTTACCGTCCTCAAGGGTGACCAGCTCCATTAAAAGCACCCCTTCGAAGCAGCCGTAGGGTTTGGGAACCCGAACGCCAGATTGCGAGAGTAGGAAAAGGGCATCGGCCTCCGCATTTTGCCAGATATCTTCTTGTTCCTTTTTGCCAAATTTGGAGCCCTTTTCCATGGCGCGGCCGCGGCGAGTGTTGCGCACATGGCGTCCTTCGCGATATTGAACGGCTTTTTTGAAGCTGCGTTTGGAGGCGTCTTTATAGACTTTGGCACATCGAATCTGATCGCCGCAACGGACGATGAAGATGGTGGCTTCTTTGCCACTCATTAACTGCCGGAGGACTTCATCGACGAGACCATCTTCGATTAATGCATTGAGTTGTTTGGGAACTTTCATTGCGGATTTATACCGTGAAGAAATTCAAATGCAATGTGTATCCGAACGTAAGGCGCGGCGAGACGCTCGGTCAACGCGGGTGAAAAGGTGGTCAAGGTCTGTTTTCTCATGGGAAACTCGGTGGCCCTTCATTTTGATCAGGGTGCAATTCATTTGATCGGTCAGTTGAAAAAACTCGCGGTAGAGGAGGGTGTGCTTAATGGGTTGGTTCTGTCGGGTTAAATAATTACGCGCTTCAAAACGGGCTCTGCGCGCGGGGAGCCCGATGATGGTTTGTGAATCGGTATAGATGGTGACTTCCTGGGGGTTCTGTTCGCGGAGTGCCCAAATCAGGGTTTCAAGTTCCAATTGGGACGAGCTGGTATTTTCAAAGCGCTTTAGGTGAACGTCCGGATTTTCCTGGGGATTCGTTATGGCCAAATAGGCACCATATCCGATGCGGGAGGGCGGGTGAACACTACCATCGGTGAAGAGCTGCATGGGTTAGGTCCAGGGGAGCACAAGATCTACAAATCCAGCAAAGGACGCATCGGCCCCGGCCTCATTCAGTTCCTGACTCGTGAAGGACGAGGTGATCCCCACGCACGTTGATCCGGCGGCCTTGGCCGCTTGTACCCCATTGAGGGCATCCTCGAACACAATGCATTCGGCGGGATCGAGCCCGAGGCGTTTGGCGGCTTCGATGAAAATATCAGGCGCGGGCTTTTTGTGTTCGATTTCAAGCCCGTTGACGAGGGCATCGAACCGATTCCGGTTCAATCCCATTTCGGCCAGATTCACCGTGAGTTTGAACGCATCGGCACTGGTGGCAATCGCCAGTTTGATCCCCGCTTCAGCGGCATTTTCCATAAAGGTTTTAACGCCCGGCAACGCTTGAAGTTTTCCTTGAACACATTCGGCATAGAGGCGGTAGGTTTCCGCTTTGTCTTTTTCCTGATTCCACGGAATGCCGTACTGTTCAGCAACCCCGCCGAGGTAGCGATTTTCTCCCGCGCCAACAAAGGGAATAAAATCGGCTGCGTGTACCGTTTGGTTATAGCGCTCCTGAAACATGCGGATGGCCGCGGCGGCGATGAACGGTTCCGAGTCGCAAAGCACCCCATCCATATCAAATATGTATCCTTTAATCATTTGCACAGTCTAATGGACCCCCCGTTTTAATTCAGGTGTAAATTGCAGAAAGTTCGGATTTCAAAAGTAAATAAGAACGGATCTCATCCCGCTGGAGCGCCGATTTGTTCCCCCCCTTGGAAGGATTCGGTCCGGCTGTAGATTCGTATTTATTGCGTTTTCTTAAGTTGTTCCCGAGCATCGCGTGCGGCATCGCGAACGGCTTCGGGCAGGGCCGGGTGGATGTAGATCATGTTGAGCAAATCGTCGAGGGTTCCGTCTTTGTACATCAGAGCAATCACCATATGCAGCATGTTGGAGGCTTCATCGCCGATGATGTGGGCCCCGAGGATCTTTTTATCTTTCCGGCCGATGAGGAGTTTCACAAATCCGTGATCCGACTGCCGGGCCATGCCCATGGCGGTGTTTTCATAGCGACAAAATCCGCGGACATAGTCGGTTCCGTCTTCCAGGATCTCGTCTTCGGTTTTTCCAACTCCCGCAACCTGCGGGTGAGTGAAGACGGCATGGGGAACCGCGCCATACTTGATGGTTTCATTGGAGGGCTCTTCCAAGAGCACTCGCATGAGGAACTCGCCTTCCCAGTTGACGGTGTGCCGAAAAAAATGGTTTCCGTTGCAGTCGCCCATGGCATAAACGCCCGGCACGGTGGTTTGCAGCTGCCCATCCACGGGAATAAATCCCTTTTCATCGCATTGGATATCTGTTTTTTCCAGGCCTAGAACATCCGTATTGGGGATGATCCCGGTTGCAACCAGCAGGGCTTCGGCTTTCACGGTTTTCGTGGAGCCCCCTTTGTGTTTCAGCTGCAGGGTGAACATGGAGTCCTTATACTCCACCTTTTCAGGAACAAAACCTTCGTGCAGGGTATTCGATTTCGCGAATACGGTGCGAAACTCGTCTTTAATTTCTCGGTCTTCGCGGCGAATCAGCTCGCTGCGGACAATAAAATGAACCTCGGTGCCGGCAGAGCTGTAGGCATGACCCAGCTCGCAGCCAATGTAGCCGGCTCCGAGGACGATCATGCTTTGGGGGAGGGCCGGGTTTCGAAGGGCCTCGCGGTTGGTGAGATAGGGCGTGTCTTCCAACCCTTGGATCGCTGGAATATGCGGCCGGGTGCCGACCGCAATAAAAATGCGGGCGGCAGTGAGCTCGCGCCCGTTCACTGAAATGGAGTGATTCCCTGTGAAGGTTGCTTCGCCACGGATCAGCTCAATGTTGGGATGTTCATCGTAGGGCCGGGCAAGACCTTCGGAAAGGTGGTCCACCGTATCCGTAATGCGTTCGATAAGTTCTCGGAATTGAATCTGCGGATTTGCATCCACCTTAATATTAAGGTGTGCTGCATGGTGGATGTGGTGAATCTGATCGGCGGGATGAATCAGCATTTTGGAAGGAATGCAGCCGCGATTCAAACAGGTTCCGCCCAAAGCCTCTTTTTCAATGAGAGCCACATTAAAGCCCAGATCGGCCGCCGGCCGGCCTATTTTGGTGCCCCCGCCGGATCCGATGATGATGATATCAAATTGTTCCATGACGCGTACTCCTCTTCCTTTTAATGCGGGAACGTTAGCAGAGTGAAAAATGGCAAACGAGCACTGCTTTAAGAGAATAAGAAGCGGGCGGCTAAGGATCGGATGGGTTCCTGCTCCTTTTCCAAGGGATGGAAAATAAAAACATTGCGTTGAACGTTTCCGAGCACCGTGGGTCTACACCATTAACAACTCCCTAAGAGGCAGCAATGTCTCGAGAGCAGCGATCGGACTTCCCCCTTCCGATCGCTGTTTTTTTTTGGTTAAAAATAGACGGCCTGCGTTGTCGAGGAAGGGGGTGTTTATTTGCGGTGTTTTCGGCCCCGCAAACGGCGGCCTTTTTCCAAGGGTTGGAAAATAAGAAGATTGCGTTGAACGTTTCCGAGCACCGCGGGTCTATTCCATTAACAACTCCCTAAAAGGCAGCAATGTCTTGAGAGCAGCGACCGGACTCCCCTTTCCGATCGCTGTTTTTTTTGTTTAAAAACAGCTGGTTCTCATGAGCCAGAACCAGTCTTATCGGCGTTTCGAATTTATGAGGTCCTTATGGAAAAACCATACAGTTGTAATATAAGCCAGAAACAAAAAGGAAAGTTTGCCGTGCGCCTTCGGGCTGTTG
Organism: Pontiella sp.; assembly: GCA_037132875.1. Taxonomy (GTDB): domain Bacteria; phylum Verrucomicrobiota; class Kiritimatiellia; order Kiritimatiellales; family Pontiellaceae; genus Pontiella. Next base: position 14,506 of record JBAHZU010000051.1, on the reverse strand, counting down.
GTGGCGATCTGACCGTGAAGCAATTGCAGGCCATTGCGGTGGTTGCAGAAAAATATGGGGCGGGGGGGATTCATCTCACCACGCGCCAAGGGGTAGAAATTCACGAAGTTTCTGCCAAAAATTTAAAGGCCGCGCAAGCGGAGCTGGAATTGGCGGGGCTGAAAATGGGAGCCGAAGGCAACCGAGTCCGCATTGTAATGGCCTGCCCGGGCAATGCCACCTGCCGTTTTGGGTCGATCAATACCAAATCTCTCGCCGCCGAGCTGGACCGTCGTTATTTTCGAATGACGATGCCCTATAAGGTTAAAATGGGCGTCACCGGCTGTCCGAACAACTGCGGAAAAGCACGCGAGGCCGATATTGGGGTGATGGGGGTTCGGATTCCAAGGTGGGAGTCGGAAGGGTGTATTGACTGTAATATCTGCGTGGAAATGTGTGCGCCGAAAGCCATTCACGAGGCCCATGGCCAATATATCCGCGATGCTGAGTCGTGTATTGGTTGCAGCGCTTGCACCGTGCGTTGTCCGAAAGACTGCTGGAAAACGGAATCGGTTGGCTATGCCGTACTGATGGGCGGAACGCTGGGAAAACGTCCCCGGCTTGGAACGGTGGTGGCCCACTATTTGTCCTCAGAAGAAGAGGTGCTGGCCTTGATTGACCGCGGGGTTGAATATTTCAAGAAAAATGGACAAAAGCGCGAGCGCTTGGGCCATATGATGGACCGGATGGGAACGGACAAGGTTATGGCCGAAATTTTGGCTTCCTGAGAATGGGGCCGAATTCATCCCCCCATGAAGGGGTTTGGATGCCGACTTCGCCGGCTCCTAATAAAAAAGGAAACTTTTTTGAACATTAGGTGAGGCTGCGGGTCTACTAAGATACCAACAACTCCCAATAAGGTGTGTTTGTTGAAATGCACCGCAGCAGCGCACGGTTTTCTCCCCTTTTTCCGTGCGCTGTTTTTTTATGTGCGAAAGGCTGAAAAAATTCTCTCGGCGTTTAGAGTGGCTTCCCGCAAGGCAAAATGATTAAAGCGGAGGCTTTTAAAGGAAACTCAACGCTATGGAACTGATTCATATACTCGATATTGCCGGAACTTTTGCCTTTGCGGTATCCGGTGCTTTCCGGGCCGTTAAATATGAGATGGATATTCTGGGCATTGCGGTGCTGGCCATGGCGACCGGGGTGGGAGGCGGCATGCTTCGGGACCTGCTGCTGGGGGCGACTCCTCCTGCGGCCTTAACGGACACGAGCTATATCCTGATCTGTCTGGGTGGAGCGGCGGTCGTATTTTTTGCGGCTCCGAAAATTGCTCGGAGGTGGGATTATCTCATGGCGGCCGATGCCGTTGGCCTTAGCGTATTTACTGCCATCGGTGCCCTTAAAGCCGAAGCCTATGGCGCGGTTCCGCTCACGATTGCCATGATGGCCATGATGACCGCCTGCGGCGGCGGGGTGATTCGCGATCTGCTTTCCCGCGAAATACCAGCCATTCTAACCACGGGCTTTTATGCCTCCACCGCATTACTCGGCGGGTTTATGTTTATCGTGCTCGGTACGTTTGAAATGTCGGAAGGCTTACGCGTGTTCTTAACCATTGGATTCACCTTGCTGACGCGCGTGGCGGCGCTGAAATTTAAGATTCATCTCCCGCGGGTGAAATCGCTCCACGCCTCGCCCTCCGAAATTGCCCGAGCGCACCGTGAACGCACCAAAAAAAATAAGCGGCGCGGGTAGCGTTCGTTACCTCCGGTCTCATTTTTGCAAGACCCGTGCATGGCACGGGTGAAGCGGCCTCGGAAGAGCGGTTCCGGCTTAAGCTTGAAAATTAAGCCGGTTAAATCATTATGCAGGGTCTATGCAGGCCTTCACCCAAGAGATTATTGATGTGCTTCGCGACCTCCCAGAGGGGAAGGTTTCCTCCTATGGTCGCCTTGCAAAGCAGGCCGGTCATCCGCGCGCGGCTCGGCAGGTGGTGCGGGTGCTGCATACCTACGGCGAAAAGGAAAATCTCCCCTGGTGGCGCGTCGTCAATGCCGCCGGGCACATTGTGCTCCCGCCCGGAAACGGATTTGAAGAGCAAACTGATCGGCTGGATGCCGAGGGAATCAGGGTGAGCCCCCATGGAAAAATCGACCTTCAACGCTACCTTTGGAAACCGGATGGGATGGATGAATTATGAATGAGAGAACCTGGTTTAAGCGGACGCGGCAAGTGGGTTTCCTGTGGAAAAGTTCGGCGGCTTTAATGGGCATCATGTTGGTGCTGGGGATTGCGATCAGCTTCTTGAATGCCAACCGGATGCATACGTTTCAGGATCTATTGGCCACGCCGGTGAGGGTGGACGAATTTGAATTGGAACTGGACCCATTCCAGAACCCGCACACCGATTCCAATAGAATCGTGAAGGCCTTGGCGGAGAGTCTGAGCAGCGAATCGCCCTTTTATGAAAAGTTGGAAGAGGTTTCGTTCCTGCTCTATTATTTTCCGCCCCATCATCCGATCACGCTTCCTCCCCTGGGTACCTTGTCCGCCGAACAGCAGCGGATTGCTGCTGGGCTGACGGCTGCGTGTGCCGAGCCGGAGAGCGCGGCGGCTTTTCGTCCCTTGGAAATGCTGGCGGCAAGCCCGAATGCACCGCCGGATGCGAACTATGCCGTGGCGCTGGCTCTTGAAAATCGGGAAACAAATATGGAGGTCATCGAGGCGCTTCTCCGCGAAATTGATTTGCACAGCAGTCCGCATGCCCGGGAACGGTTGGTGGGAGCTTTTCTCCGACTGAAAAAGTACGATGCGCTCGAAGCTCTGGGGAACGATCCAGAATTTAAGGAGTTTATCACCCCCAACATTCTGCAAGAAATTGCGCGCGCCCGATCGGACTGGCCAAACATTGTGAAATATCATTTTGCATCGGCCTATGGGGGGATGCACCCGACGATGGCGCTGCTGGCCCTGCTTTCCGGTTTGGTTTGGGCCATTATTCTGATTCGCTTCAACGGCTCATTTTCCAACGTTTGGATCTATTCTGTGCCTGCGCTGGTGCTTGGAGCACTTTCGGCCCACGCCACTTTGTTTTGTATTTTCTGGCTCGAAGGGCGGTTTGGCATGGCCTTTGGGACCCAGATTTATCAGCAGTTGATCTACTGCCTGGGCATTGGCCTGCGGGAAGAGGGCATGAAGTTGCTGCTCTTTGTTCCGCTGATCCCCTTTCTCTGGAAACGCACCGATCTCGAAATCCTGACTGTTGCAGGGCTCGTGGGCCTTGGATTTGCGATGGAGGAAAATATTAACTATTTCGAGGCCACCGCCGGACTCGGGGCCATGGCCCGTTTTGCTACGGCCAATTTTTTGCACCTTGCGCTGACCGCCATGTGCGGCCTCACCCTAACGCGTGCCCTTGTGCACCGCGGGGAGGATATCCAGCATGCTTTGGTGACCTTTGTGCTGGCCGTGGCCATTCATAGTTTCTACAACGCGTTCCTGATGGTCCCGGCGTGGGTGGATTATTCGTGGCTGACCTATACGGTGTTTGTGCTGATGGGCTATCAATATTTCGGCTGGCTTCGCCATCTGCGCGATGAGTGGAACGATCCGATCAGCATTACCGCCACCTTCACCTATGGCATCATTTTGGTGACGGGTTTTACCTTCATCCTCGCCGCGTGGGATCTTGGGCCAGTCCTCGCCATTCAGGCGGTGGTCGGCGAAGCCATTGGCATTGCCATTATTCTCGTTCTCTTCTACCGCGAAATTCCGGAAACCATTGAATAGCAAAAAAGCGCCCCGGTGGAGGGCGCTTTTTTGTGGAATCATGGAAGGGCCCCAAGGGGGGGAACGTTTTATACGCCAATCAGATTAATGAGCACTTTTGAGATGATGATCATAATGATCAGGGCCACGGGATACGCGGAAACGTAGCTAATCACAGGAATCGTGGAATCCGTTTTTGCAGTAATGGCACCCAGGGCCGGTGTGGAAGTCATGCCGCCACAAATTCCACCTAGCGCCTGAAGCGCATTCATTTTGAAGAATTTATATGCAATCGGCCAAGCCACGATTAAGGGAATGGCTGATACACAAATGCCCATGGCAAAGAGGGAGAAGCCATATTCCTGCAGGGTGGCAAGCAGGCTTCCCCCCCCACGAACACCGGCATTAGCCAGGAAGAAAACAAGCCCGAGATCCTGCAGCAGCAAGCGGGTGGGGCGGGGAATGAAGCCGACAATCTTGCCCACTTTACCAAAATGCCCGAGAACCAAGGCCACCAATAGCGGGCCGCCCGCCAAGCCCAAGGTCACTGGACTTGCGCCAGGAAGACCAATGGGAAGTAGACCCACCAAAATACCCAGTGTGAGGCCTGCGGAAAGAGAGAGCAGGTCGGTGGCATCCACGGCGTTGCTACGATGACCAATGTCTGCAGAAAACTTTTTGATGTCTTCCGGCTGAGCCACGCAGGTGAGTCGATCGTGACACTCAATGATCGTGTCGGAATTTGGAACAAAGGTTAGTCCCAGTCGGTTAATACGAGTCACCACAATGCCGAAGTTTCGGAGCGGGGCAATATCGCCCAGTGTGCGCCCAGAAAAGGAGGAGGAGGTCACCATGAGTTCCTTCCGTTCATTGTCGGTATCCCGAGCGAGATTTCGGTCGCTGGTTTTACCGATCAGGTCAACGGCAATTCCAATTTCGGAACTGCGGCCAACGAGTAACAGATTCTGACCTTCCACAAAAACATCATCGTAGGACAGTGGAACAAGACGGTCGCCCTTGAAGACTCGGCAAATTTGGCAGGCATTGAATTGGGCCACTCGGGATTCAGAGATCTGTTGGCCGAAAAGGTTGGGGTTGGTGACTTCAACCAGCACGTTTTCCACTCGGTCATCGGTGACATTGGCATGTTTTGCATCGATCGATTCAAGATCAATTCGCAGTATACGCGGCAGAATTTGTACAAAAAGAACCACTCCAATAACGCCGAATGGATAGGCAATACCATATCCGATACTCACGGTTTCGGATCCACCAAGGGTCGCCAAGCCTTCTGTTGCGGCGGCGAGGGCGGGTGTGCTGGTCAGTGCACCGGCAAAAATTCCGGTTGCGAGGCCGGCGGGCAGCCCGAGTAATTTAGCGGCACCAAAGGTCACCAAGCCGGCCAACCCCACAATTAATACGGCTAGTTTTGCCAGATTGGCTCCTTCGCGAGCAAAGGAAGCAAAGAATCGGTCGCCAGCACCAATGCCAACACAGTATACAAAAAGAACGAGTCCCAAGGTACCAATTCCACTTGGGATTTGATAGCCGAGATGCCCCGCGAGCAGGGCGGTGAACAGAACCCCGGAGCTGCCGAGATTGAGCCCTTTCACTTTTACATTTCCAAGCAAGAGTCCCGTGGCAATGATTGCAAAGAGTGCAATCAGGGGTTGTTGAATTAACACATTATGAAAAGCATCCATATCCGTATACCAATGAAGTTTTTTTGATAAAATAAAAGCCATGTCCCTGTCGGAACATGGCTAACACGCTGTTACTAGGCTTTGAAGTTGCTTTCAACCCATTCGGTCAGTTCTTTCACTGCAGCAATAGAAACATCAAAAGCCGCTTTTTCGGTTTCATCGAGTTCAACTTCGATGATTTTTTCAATGCCGCCAGCACCAATGATAACCGGAACCCCAGAATAGAGACCATCGACTCCGTATTCTCCGTTCAGCAAGGCTGCACAGGTCAGGACGTTCTTCTTATCTTTCAGGAACGCTTCCGCCATTTTAATGGCGGAAAGAGCCGGGCTGTAGAAGGCAGAGCCGGTTTTCAGCAGGCCAACAATTTCGCCGCCCGATTTTGCGGTACGTGCTGCAATGGCTTCCAATTTGTCCATCGACAGTAGCTGGGTAACCGGAACCCCACCAGCCGTTGCATAACGGATCAGCGGAACCATGGTGTCGCCGTGTCCGCCCATAACCATGGCAATCACGTCTTCAGCGGCAATGCCTAGTTCCAGAGCAATCAGCGCGGAGAAACGGGCGCTGTCGAGAACGCCGGCCATGCCGCATACTTTATGAGCGGGGAACCCGGTGACTTTCTGCATGGTGTACACCATGGCATCCAACGGATTGGTAACCACGATCACAAAGGCATTTGGCGCATGAATCTTAATGTTTTCGCCCACGGTTTTAATGATGCCGCAGTTGATTTCGAGCAGATCGTCGCGGCTCATGCCTGGCTTACGGGGGAGGCCCGCAGTGACAATCACAACATCCGCATCTTTCATGGCCGCATAATCGTTCGAGCCGGTCAGGTTGCAGGCGGAAGGAATGATGGGTGCGCCATGTGTGATATCGAGGCTCTTTCCTTGCGGAACACCCTCTGAGATATCGATGGTTACCACATCGCCGAGTTCTTTCTGTGCAGCCAAGAGGGCCATTGTTCCGCCAATTTGTCCGGCGCCGATCAGTGCGATTTTTTTACGTGACATATGCTTACTCCTTAATTGGGTTATAAATTTTCACTCGCGAAAAATAGCATCGCTGAAATACCCCTACAATGAATAGTAGGATTAAAATTATCGTCATTAAGTTTTTATCTATCGATATAAAAATATGGAATGCGGTATACTGCTGATTCGGGGGTTTTAAAAGCTTAAATCAACAATTTTTATTATTACAAGCGCACCCATATTATCGGTGTTTTATATATTTTGTTTAAAGAGAAGAGTTCGGGAAAAAAAAGCTCGTCGAAAAGACAATGCCAGCGTACATACGAGGAACGGTTAGAGGAGAGAACTACCGGAGAAGTTAAAAATGCTGGATCAAATTATGAATGTTTTAACACCCCGGCGCATGATGTCCGTGGGGAACCTTGCGCTGCAATTTGAGATGGAACCGGAGGTGTTGCACCCGCGCTTGGAGCAACTTGTGGCCGATGGACGGGTTCGCTATGCTCAATCAAAATGCAGCGGATCTTGTTCCACCTGTTCCACTTGCACGGAGTCTCCATCGGGTAAAAAGGAAGCGGAAGCCGCTCCGCCGGTGGACCCCACCGTCATCGTCATCTCGCTCGAGATGCTCAATCAAGATGATTAAGCTATACAGAACTTGCACGCCCTTTATTTGTGGTTGATACTATCTCGTTTTAAAGGAGTGTTATGGTGTTCTTTGCTCTCATTATCTTATTTCCCGTAGTCTTTGCGCCGTTGATTTTTTCCATTATTGCATTGGTTAAGGTCTCGTCGTTGAGGGCTGAGATGAAGCATTTACGCGATCAGTCCGTCGTTCCACACCCGCAGGAGAAGGAGGCGCAATTTCGACGAGTTGCACCTCTTGTGACGCCGCCCCCCTCGGTATCGGAGCCCTCCCCGGTGGTTGTGCCTCCCGCCAACGCGATCAACCGCCCCCCGCCGCCCCCCTCGGTATCGGAGCCCTCCTCGGTGGTTGTGCCTCCCGCCAACGTGATCAACCGCCCCCCGCCGCCCGCTCCCAAACGGGCGCCAAAGAAATCGCCCGGGGGCTTCGAATTTTTAATGGGCGGAAAGGCGGCTGCTTTTGCGGGGATTGCCATTTTGGTGATGGGGATTGTCTTTCTCGTGGGCTATGCCATTCAGCATGCTTGGTTAGGACCGGGCGCTCGGGTTCTATTGGGTCTGCTCTTTGGTTTTGTTTTGGTGGGGCTCGGCTTTTTGGTACATCGGAAAGACGAAAAATATCGGATCTTCTCGATGGTGCTCACAGGAGGCGGAAGTGCGCTGTTCTATTTTACCGTCTTTATGTCTTTTGCCTTTTATCAGCTCATAGGTCCGTGGGTAGCTGGCGTGGGGCTCTTCATCTGTGCGGCGGCTATTTTTGGACTGGCCCTATTCTATCGGGCCCAATCGGTGGCCGTTCTCGGGGTGCTGGGCGCTTTCGTTACACCGGTCTTAGTTGGTGGCAACCTGGATGCGGGCCTATTTGCGCTCGTCTATGTTGCCCTCATTAATGTTCCGGTCATTCTGCTGGGCGTGCAGCGAAAATGGCAATTGCTCTATAACCTCGCCTTCTTTTTCACCACCATTCATGTATTGATCTGGATGGATCGGATCGGACCGGGGGAAAGTGGGCCGGGCATGCTCTTTGGAGTGATCTATTTTTTAGAGTTCATTGCACTGGCCTTGTTAAAGCTGAAGCACGAGCAAAAGATCTATGGTCGGAATGCCGACTTTATCCGCATTCTTATTTCTTCCGTCCTACTGCTGGGCATGTTCGGCTGGGTGCTCGAGGACGTGGAGCACGTTCAATGGACGGGCCTCGCATTTCTGGGAGTCGGCCTAGTGCACATTGGGATTGCTAAAATGGGGTATACGATGGGCTCCCGCTTCTCTGGGGAAATCATCTGTTTTCTGGCGGGCGGTTTGTTTGCTTTTGCCATGGCCCTGCCGGTGCAATTCGATGGCGCTTGGGTCTCGGGGGGGTGGGCGATTGAAGGAGTCATTGTGGCCTGGGTGGCCCTGCGAGTGAAGTCGCGGGCATTGCAAGCGGGCGGACTCTTGCTGGGGCTGTTTGGCTTGCTTAAAGGCCTTATTTTCGATGTGGATGGCTATGTTGAAGCCCCGGTCCTTTTCCTGAATCCGCGTTTCATCATCGGTTTTATTTCTATCGGCTTACTCGGGCTGCAAGGTAAAATTGCGGACCGTGCGTCGGATGATGATCCATCGTCTGTTTTGATGGATTTCATCTATTGGATCGCTTTTCTCGCGATGCTGCTATTTGCCTTTCCCGACATTTTCTGGGCGATCGGAATGAAAAATCCCAACAGCTGGCTACTCACCTCCGTTTGGCTTGCCGGCACCGGTGCGGCGATTCTCTTTGTGGCCCCGCGCTCGTCTTCTGTTCTGTTGTTTGGATCGTTCTGTCTCTTGGTTGTTCCGATTAAGATGTGTTTGCTGGACAGCTGGATCCTACTGAATACCCTGAGCCCATTTGCGAACAGACTCCTCTGGAGTCAGTTGCTTTTACTGGGGGTCTTGGTGGGGGCACTCAAGCCGCGGATCACCAAACTCGACGGACACCTTTTGCTGCCCGCGGTGAACATGAAGTGTCTGCTAGATCTGCTGTCCATCAGTGCCGCATTGGGGCTGATCAGCTTGGAAATTGGTCGGGTCGAGGCCGGTTGGGCCGATATGGGCATCACCATTCTTTGGGCCATTAGTGCATTGGGAATCATTCTGCTCGGAATGAAATGCCGCGTTGCGGCGTATCGTTATTTCGGGCTGGTCCTCTTCACCTTCGCCACCCTTAAAGTACTCATCGTTGATTCATCCGAGATGGAAGGGCTTGAACGCATTGGTGCATTTATGGTCACCGGCGTTCTCTTGCTGGCGCTCTCCTTCGCCTATCAGAAAACTTCGGCCTACTTCCAATCGTTGGAAGAAGATGCGGCGAAGGGATAATCCAAATGGAACAACGGCCCGGCCGCGTTCAGTCTTTCAGCATTTTCAGCAGATAGACATAGCTCAGGCTTTCCATTTGAGCACGCTGTTCGGGGGTCACTCCCGAGCCGTGACCGCCCTCGGTGTTTTCAAAATAGAAAAATGGGTGTTGGAACGACTCCATTTTTGCGGCCATTTTTCGCGCATGGCCCGGATGCACCCGATCGTCGCGCGTGGTGGTTTTGAAGAAAATCTTCGGATAGTTCCCTTCCTCAGAAAGATTTTGATAGGGCGAGTATTTGCGAATATATGCCCATTCTTCAGGAAGATCAGGATTTCCGTACTCCGCCATCCAGCTGGCTCCTGCGAGCAGTTTATTGAACCGCTTCATATCCAGCAGGGGCACCGCGCAGATTACGGCTTCATACAAATCTGGTCGTTGCATGGTAACGGCACCCACCAGCAGCCCGCCGTTGCTTCCGCCCTGAATGCCTAGGGTTTTATTCGTGCAGTAGCCGCGCTGAATCAGATCTTCCGATACCGCAATAAAATCGTCATACGAACGCTGCTTATTTTCCTTCCGCGCGGCTTCGTGCCACGCCGGCCCGAATTCGCCGCCGCCGCGGATGTTGGCCACCACAAAGGCTCCGCCATGGGCCAACCACGTGGACCCCATTACGGGAGAATACGAGGGGCGCAGCGAAACGCCGAAACCGCCATACCCATAGAGCAAGGTGGGCATCGAACCATCCTGTTTTGCTCCCTTTGGAAGCACGATTGAATAGGGGATCTTGGTCCCATCCTTGGAAACGGCCTCGTGCAGCTCCACCTTAAAATCATCCGCCGGAAAGAATTCCGGCATACTCTTCACTTTTCGAGGGGCGGAGCCGATGGCCTCCGAATAATAAAGAGCGCGGGCTCGCAAGGCACTTTCGTGGGTGAAGAAGAAACGATCCGAATCGTCGTCGGCCGAAACCATGGAGAGGGTTCCAAAGGTTGGGGCCTCCACGTTTTCGACCTTCCATTTTCCATCCTGCACGGTGTGGCTGAAAAGCGTATCAAAACGCCCGCCTTTGAAGACCCGCACCAGCACCTGATTCTGCGTGGAGGAGACCGCGCCCAGACTGTCTTTTTCCGAAGGTTGGAACAGAAGGGTGATTTCGTGTTTGCCCTGAAGCAGGGCATCGTAGTTCAAGGCCGCCAGTGCGCCGGACGGAATGGTGATGCCCGCCACGGTCCAATCTTTCTTCGGCGAGATGAGCAGGTAATTTTTAAAGAACCCGTTTAAATCCACATCCAGCGGCAGGTCGAGTTTGATCAGCATGCCGTTCTCATACGCGTGGTATTCCGATTCATAAAATGAGAGGCCCCGGTAGACCAAGGCATAGTTCCGCTCGGGGGTGACCTGAACATAGGCCCCGACACTGACATCGCTTGCTTCCCCTTCAAAAATGAGGACGGCTTCTGATATCGGTGTGCCGCGCTTCCACTTCTTCACCTGCCGCGGATAGCCCGAAGAGGTCAGGGAGCCTTCGCCGAAGTCGGTGCCGACCAGCAGCGTATCGCGATCGAGCCAGCTGACGCGTGTTTTGGCCTCTTCCAGCTGAAACCCATCTTTCACAAAAGCCTTTTTTTCTAAATTGAATTCGCGAATAACGACCGCATCGCCCCCGCCGCGCGAAAGTTTCAGCAGCGCAAGGTCGTGATCTGGATTCAGCACATCGACGCCTTTGTAGGACCATTTTTCCTGCTCCAGTTCAGCCAGTTTGGCAATATCCAGAAGGTTCTCCCATACGGGATTTTCCTTCCTATATTCCAGCGGGTCAGTCCGGCGCCACACCCCGCGCGGATAGGTGGAATCTTGCCAGAAGTTATAAAGAGCGTCCCCGCGGATGCTTGGATAGGCAATGCGCTCCTCCGAATTTAAGATCTCCAGGGTCGTTTCATAGATCGATTGGAATAGGGGATGATTCGTCAGCACATTCAGCGTGGCCGCATTCTGCTGCTCCACCCACGCCATTGCGGGGGCACTATCCACTTCTTCCAACCATTGGAAAGGATCTTCGTTGGCGTTTGAATTCATCATCAGGGTCCCGAGTACGATGCTCATTATTAGGTATTTCATACGTGCCTCTTTTTCAATTCAATCAGTTGTTCCGCCAGCTCAGCATTTGTGGCGTAAAGAATCCCGACGGGATTCATATAAAACGAGGCGGCATTCAGGTTCAGCGGCTGGCCCCGCATATCGGAAACCACCGCGCCGATTTCGGTATAGATGCAGGCGGTGGCCGCATAGTCCCAGAAACAGCCGCCGCCCGGTTGTGCCTTTGGAAATTTAAAATAGCAGGCGGGTGGGTTTTCCAGACACCAGATGGCATTCATCACCGCGCCGCCCTGCCCCTTGATGGGGGCATTGAGCTTCTGAGCCACTTGGCTGCAGTAGGGATCGGCCGCCACGCTACGGTCGGTGATGATTTTTACCTGATTGGGATCATGGGGGAGATCCTTTAAAATCCAACGGTGTTGATTGCGGTAAGCGCCGAGTCCTTGAATGGCATGATAGAGTGTGTGTTCCACCGGATCGTACACCACACCAAGGACCGGCTCTCCTGCTTTGGAAACCAGCGCAATGGAAACCGCATAGCCCGGCACCGCCTCAATGAACGGCAAGGTGCCGTCGATGGGGTCGATGCACCAGAAATAATCGTTCTCCTGTCGGCTCCCGTCGTCCTCGCTCTCTTCGGCCAGCAAAGCCAGATCGAAGGCGGCAAAGGTGGGTTCCAAGGTCTGGAGAATGAGTTCCTGGGCATGTTCATCCACCTCGGTTAATACGTGCGAGGCCAGGCTATCCCCCGCCTTATCCTGCCGGATCTCCAACGGCCGTGTTTTCGCAATGTATGTGCCCGCAATTTTTGCCGCCTCCATGGCAACCTCGCACAACCGTTTTAAATATTCAGATGAAAGCGTCATATGCTCTTCAGAACTTCACGGGCGAGCCGTTCACTGTAGCGGTGGATTTTCCAATGGCCGGGACTCCAGCCTTGCAAGAATCGAAAAAAGTCGGTCCACGCCACGGGATATAGCGCGCGCCAGTCGGCTTCCAAGGCTTGGAAGTCCACCTCTTTGTTGCGCGCGCTCAAGGCCGTTTCCAAGGTTTGGAAATAGGTTGCGAGCAAGGTGCTTTCCTGTGCCTCGCACGCGGCTTCGGAAAGGCAACTGCTGATTAGATAAGCAACGTCTTTCATGCCGCATCCGCCGCCGATGTATTGGAAATCCACGGCCGCCACTCGCCCGTCTTCAGAAAAACAGAAATTGGCCAGCTTGGCATCGCCGTGTACGAGGGTTTGGAACGGGCTATTACAGAGTTTCTGGTCAATTTCTGCGGCCGCCGTTTTGAGGGAGCCCTCGTCCATCTGCGCCCACTCATCTGGCCGTGTTTCCAAATGCCAATAGGTTCCAATCTTCCACAGGTTGGAAGGGTCCTCGTTCATAAACTCAGCATGAAAATGGGCAAGCCAGACCAAGCATGCCTCGATTTCGGCGGTGGATACCGTGGTTTTTCGGAGGGGAAAGCCGGAGGCATCGAGGTCTTCCATCACCATGAACACTTCGTCGCCCTGCGTTTCCAATGCCAAACAATCCGGAACGCGGCAGGAATCGTCGCAACGGGCGGCCCACTGTGCATAGAATGCGGTTTCCACTTGGTAGGACTTCACTTTGCGCTCGTGCGAACGACCGGTGTTCCAGCCCCGCGGATGCTGCTGCTGGGTTGGCCAGTGCACGTGCTTGACGACGACGCTGGTCGGATGGGGGGTTCTCACCGTGTCGCGGCGGGTTGGAATCGGCGTCCCGGCCTCATAGCCCAATCTGCAACGCACAATTTTGCCATAGCCGCTCCACAGGTTTTGGATCACATCCGATGCAAGAAGGGCGGAAGCGCCGGTGGCGTTGAGGGTGATTTTGGTGAAATGTGGGTTCATCGGTTAAGCCATTTGTCTTTCATGCGCAGCATGGATTCCTCTGCGGTATATTCTTCCAAGGATTGGATTTCGACCCAGGCGAGGTCGTGCGATTCGTCGCTGACCCTGTACTCCTCGTTTTCCAAACATTGGAAAACAAAGCGGAGATCGTGGTGATCATGTGCGGGTTCCGTTTTGCGAGCGGGAATCCGATGGATGTCGAGGTCGAAAATGGCCGGGCCCATCGGCTGAAGGTCGGCGATGCCGGATTCCTCCACCGCCTCCCGCTGTGCTACATCGAGAATATCTGTATTCCCATCAGCATGGCCGCCGAGCTGCAGCCACATATCGAGTTTCTTATGATGCGTCAGCAGCACATGCGTCCCGGTTTGATTGACCACCCATGCAGAACCTGTGATGTGGGCGACCGGTAAGGTCCGTTCGAAGCAATCGGGATGGGATTCAACGAACGTCCTCAGTCGATGGGTTCGTGCTGCTTCAGCGGGCCAGCGGTCGGTATAGGTCCGAAGTTTGGAAAGTAGGTCCGTGCGGTGCATGGTTAGGCCGAGTGGAAGAGGGGGTGGAGGATATCGTATTGCTCCAGCAACGCTTGGGGCATCACGCGGGTATCGGCGAGCACGGGCATAAAGTTGGTATCGCCCGTCCAGCGGGGTACGAGGTGCTGGTGAATATGATCTTTCAGCCCGGCCCCGGCAGATTCTCCAAGATTGAAGCCCAAGTTGAGGCCTTGCGGGTTCAGTTCGCTTTGCAGAACCTCCGTGGCTTCAATGGTCATATCCATCAGTTCCAAGCGTTCCTCGGGGCTGAGATCGCTCAAGGTATCGAGGTGGCGGTAAGGAGTCACCATCAGGTGCCCGCTGTTATACGGAAATCGGTTCATGACGACGGCACAGGTTTTTCCGCGTTTCAGAATCAGATTTTCACGGTCGGTATTTTCCCCGAACATGCGGCAGAGAAAGCAACCGCCTTCTTTGTTGCCTAAGATATATTCAATGCGCCACGGCGCCCAGATGGTCTTGCTCATAGATTCTGACTCCCATTAAAAGCGAGGGTAAGCGGCTGAAGAGTAAATTTTTTATTCGAAGCCGAATGATACAGAATATTTTCAGATGATGAAGACCTGTACACCTAT